>NZ_JAIWPJ010000006.1 GCF_020515625.1 Natrinema amylolyticum | reverse complement strand
GGTGTCCGCTCTCGCTCCACAAAACTCAAATCGATCCAGTCGCTACACCCACTGAGGCGGCGGATTTTTGGCATGGACACCACAAAATCGTGCCGCCTCACTTTTCACGCTTAACGAAACAGCGCCGGAACGTGCCACCGAAGCGTTAAGACGCTGCGGAAGCAGGGTGAAAGTGATGGGAGACGACCCCGAGGAGGGGATGTTGTCGTGGGACGAATCCGTGTTCAGAGACGAGCACGTCTTCGAAATCGACTACGTCCCCGAAACGTTCAAGCACCGCGAGGGCCAGACTCAGAGCCTGACGTACGCGCTGCGCCCGGCGGTGCGGGGGTCGCGGCCGCTGAACGTCGTGGTTCGGGGACCGCCCGGAACCGGGAAGACGACGGCGATCCAGAAGCTGTTCGACGAGGTGGGTGCCCAGACGAGCGAGGTCCGGACGATCCGGGTCAACTGTCAGGTCAACGCCACCCGCTACTCGGTGTTCTCTCGGCTCTTCGAGGGAACCTTCGACTACGAGCCGCCCTCGTCGGGCATCTCCTTTAAAAAGCTGTTCGGCCAGATCGCCGAGAAGCTCGTCGAGGAGGACAAGGTTCTGGTCGTCGCCCTGGACGACATCAACTACCTCTTCTACGAGAACGAGGCCTCGGACACGCTCTACTCGCTCCTGCGGGCTCACGAGGAGTATCCCGGCGCGAAGATCGGCGTCGTCGTGGTCTCTTCGGACCCCGCACTCGACGTCATCGACGAACTCGACTCCCGGGTCCAGAGCGTCTTCCGCCCGGAGGACGTCTACTTCCCGGTCTACGACCAGCCCGAGATCGTCGACATCCTCGAGGAGCGCGTGAAACGCGGCTTTCACGAGGGCGTCATCGACCGCGATACCTTGGAGTACGTCGCCAAACTCACCGCCGAGAGCGGCGATCTGCGCGTCGGGATCGACCTGTTGCGCCGAGCGGGGCTGAACGCGGAGATGCGTGCCAGCCGCACCGTCGAGCGCCAGGACGTCGAGGACGCCTACGAGACGTCCAAGTACATCAACCTCTCGCGGTCGCTTTCCGGGCTGACCGATACCGAACGGGCACTGCTCGAGGTCATTGCCGAACACGACGGCGAGCAGGCCGGCGAGGTCTACGAGGTCTTCACCGACCGGACCGACCTCGGCTATACGCGCTACTCCGAAATCGTCAACAAACTCGACCAGCTCGGACTGATCGACGCCGACTACGCGGACGTCGACGGTCGCGGTCGCTCGCGGTCGCTCACGCTGTCCTACGAGAAAGACGCGGTGTTAGAACGCCTCGAGTGACGTTTTCGTGCGTCTCCGACGTCCGTTCTCGAGGCTCGACGGGCCGCTGCCGATGGCTGTTCCGCCCCGCTCCGTAACTGCTGACAGCGAGTCGATCGACCGCGGACTGAATCCTCGGCTACGCTGCGATCGCGATGCTCGCCGGTTTCGTCATCGTCTGTGGCCAGTTGACCCGGTTTCTCGTCGTCCCGTAACGCCCTCTCTCGAGCGCCAGCCAGCGCTCGGAGCGGACCCCGATCGCAACTCTATACTGCTCTCCTTCCGTACCGCCTCTTCCGAACAGAATGGATTCCGATTCGCAGCCCGACCGTCTCGACGACAGTGCCGATCGACTCGAGACCCAGACCACTCCCGCGAACGTCGAGGAGCTGTTCGCCGGTCTGACTGACTTCGCGGACGGAGCCGAATCGGAGGAGACACACGAGGACGTCCGACACCTCAAGGGGCTCCTCTCGGAGGCGCACGACCGAGGGCTCATCGACTCGGGGATCCGACGGCTCCGGGCCAGTGACGCGATCGAGGCGTTCGTCGGCAGCGTGATCTTCACGTCCCCGCTGCTCGTCGAGGACGGCGTCTTCGACATCGCCGACTATCTCTTCGGCTTTACGCTCTCTTCGATCCCGATCTTCCTGATCGCGAACACGCTGTTCGTCGTCGCGATGACGTACGCGCTCGTCGAGTGGACGGGTCGGAACAGAACGGAGACCCAGTTGCTATTCGGCCGAATCCCGGTCCGCGTCATCATGATTCTCGTCGTCTCCTTTCTCACGGCGGCGCTCCTGATGACAGTCTGGGGCCGAGTCGGCAACTGGCAGCCCCCGGCGGAAGCCATCGCCCGTATCAACGTGCTCTGGACCGTCGGCTCGCTCGGCGCGGCGCTCGGTGACATCCTCTCCGATCAGGGTTCCGCGCCGCCCGCCCCAGTCGATCCCGAGGAGTCCCGGACCGGTCCTCGAGACGGCGACGGAGACGGGCAGCGTCCGATTGCGACCGCGAGCGGCCCGGAATCGAGCGGCCAGTTGACCGACGGCGCGCTGGTCGAAGCGATCCTCGATCAGTTTCGGAGCCTCGAGTCCGGTGCCAGCGGGCAGGACGAACGCCGCGAAATGCGGCGGCTCAGAGAGCGAACGAGACACGCGACGCTCGACGACGCGTTCGGCGATCGGATCCGGAAGTACACCACTCGCGACATCGCCGAGGCGTTCGTCGGGAGTATCTTCTTCTCGGTCCCGTTCCTGGTCGAGGACGGCGTCTTCGACGTCGCGGACTATTTCCTCTCGTTTCAGATCGGCCAGTTTCCCGTCTTCTTCCTCGTGAACACCGGGTTCGTCCTGCTGATGATAACGATGCTCGTCTACTGGGCGGGCCCCCAGGACGTCCAGATGTCGCGTCCGATATTCGGACTCGTTCCGCGCCGAATGGTCGGGATTTCGCTCGTCTCGTTCCTGACCGCGGCGGCGCTGATGACGATGTGGGGACGGGTCGGCAACTGGCAGGACCCCGTCGTGGCAATCGCTCGCATCAGCGTCGTCTGGACGGTCGCCTCGTTCGGTGCCGCACTCGGTGACATCCTCCCGGGCGAGAGTTCCGGTGACGATATCAACGACGATTTCGCGGAGTTCGGCGACCGACTCGAGGAAATCGTCGAGTGATCGTAGGAGGCGGTTCCCGGCACCCCAGCCACTCGGGAAGTTCCCGCTCGCGGACCGGCGCTTGAAGTATCCGGCACGGGATACAAACCACCTATCGTTCCTACGTCCGGAGACGAATGTACGCGCTCGTCTCCCTGATCATCATCATCTCGCTCTCGATGCTCGTCGTTCGAACGGGTACCGTCGCGCTGACGATGACCGGGCTCTCGGAGGAGGTCGCCTCGTTCCAGTCGCTGTCGGCCTACTCGGGGGCCGGGTTCACGACCGACGAGGCCGAGGAGATCACCGCGTACCCGAGCCGCCGGAAGACCGTCAAGATGCTCATGCGGCTCGGAAACGTCGGGCTCGTCACGACGATCGCCTCGTTAGTCATCTCGCTCGCGGATCCGGTGACGCGGTTCCGGCGGCTGATGATTCTCGTGGCCGTCTGTCTGCTCTTGCTCCTCCTCGCTCGCAGTACGTGGTTCAACGAACTGCTCACGCCCGTGATCGAGCGGACACTGTCCCGGTCCGCGCGCTTCCAGCTACGCGACTACACCGGTCTGCTCAACCTCGACCGGGAGTACCGCGTGGCCGACTTCGCCGTCGACGAGGGCGAGTGGCTCGCCGGCGAGCGCCTCGGTGACCTCGAGTTGCGCTCGTCGGAGGGCGTGACGGTCCTCGGTATCGAGCGCGAGGACGGCACCTATATCGGCGCGCCGTCGGGCGAGCACAGGATCCACGCCGGCGACCGGGTCATCGCCTACGGTCAGGCGGAGCGATTGCGTGAGCTGGCCGACCGCGGCGAAGACGACGACGCGGCCCACGAGGCGGCCAAGCGGGCCCACGATCGCCAACTCGACCGCGAGCGCGATATCGATCCGAAGCGGCCGCTGTCGCCGATTCGCGAGTGATTCGGCGACGCCGTCGTCGATGCCGACCGACATCGGTGCAGCCACTGTCTCCGCTGCCGGCAGTCGCTGGCCAAATCCCAAGGGACGGCTCCGTCCAACGGTCGGTATGGAGCGCCACGACTTCTACCAGTCCGTCGAGCAACAGGCGAACCTCGGCGACGAGGCCGACGCGCGAGACGCGACTGATGCGGTGTTGTCGGCACTGGGCCGACGGCTGGACGAGACTCGCTCGCAACGCCTCGACGGCGACCTGCCGGCCGAGATCGGGTCCCCGCTGGCCGAGGGACCTTCGGGCCGGGCGCTCTCCTACGACGAGTTCCTCTCGAACGTCGAGGAACGGGCCGACCGCGCCGACATCGGCGACCCCGAACAGCTCTCACGGGCGGTCGTCGGAACGCTGCTCGAGCACGTCGCCGAGGACGAACGCGAGGAACTCCGGGAGCGCCTTGAGGAGTTCGGCTACGACGCGATCGTTCCGGAGTCGGGCCCCGGTGCCGGAAGCTAACGGTCCGCCGGCGCGACCCCGGCAGTTGCCGCCCGAATCGTGAGGTGATGCGTCGGCGTGGCCACGACTATGGAACAGGAAGCACTGCTCGAGACGGTGCGCGACCGCGCCGCCGCCGATGCGGACGAGGAAGCGGCCAGCGACGCGACGCGGGCGGTCCTCGAGACGCTCGGCGAACGGCTGAGCGAGGACGAGGCCGAGGATCTCGCCGCACAGCTGCCGGGGGATCTGAGTCAGCACCTCACACAGGGAGAGTCGGGCCAGCGCTTCTCCGAGGAGGAGTTCGTCTCTCGTATCGACCAGCGCATGGACACCGTCGATCTGCACGGCGAGGAAGCGGCAACGACCGTCCTCGGGACGGTCCTCGAGGCGATCGACGAGAGCGAGCGCGCGGCGGTCGTCGACCAGTTCGAACACTACGGCTTCGAAGAGCTGCTCGCGGAGACGGACGCGGACGTCGACGTGGCCGATCGAACGCCGGGAGAATACTGATCGACGGAGACGTCGTCGACGCCGCGCTTACGCCTGATCGATGTTTTCGCGGTAGTCTTCGACCGTTTCGATCGCCGATTCGACCTTGTCCTCGGTGTCGCCGTCCGCCCGTTCGCGGACCTGTCGGAGCGTGTTGAGCCGCTCGTCGAGGATGGCGTGATCCGGTGCGGTATCGCTCATGACGTAGTCGGCGAACGCGTCCGTTGTCTCCCGGATGTCCTCGCGGACGTCGTCGCTGTCGGCCGATTTCGCTGCCTCCTCGAGGTCGTCGCGAGCCTGCTGGAGTTGCTCCGTCATATCCGGATTCACCACGAGCCGATCCATAACGGTTGGGCGAGCAGTGGCCACGTCCGTCCGAGAGCCGACCGATGGTCGAACGCGTCGGCTCCCGTTTGTTTCACGGCCCGTGGCCGGAGTTCCATCTGGACACTCCGCGTCCCGGGGGTGACCGTCTGTTGATCCCGTATCCGTCGAAACCGTCGCGTGGGACGTAGAGCGCGTTTCTCCGCTCCGGATATCGGACCGGACGCGGCTCGAGACCGCCCGCGGATCCGTCATGACAGACTATTAATAGCGACCGACGGTCACTCGCTAGTGAATGGCCAGGACGGCTACGTTCGAGATCTTTCGGGATAGAGCGGACGAATGGCGATGGCGTCTCGTCGCCGCGAACGGGAATATAATCGCCGATAGCGGCGAAGGCTACGCCTCCAAACAGGGGGTCAAGCGAGGCATCGACAGCGTCAAACGGAGTGCGGCCGGCGCGGACGTCCAGTTCGTGACGGACGGCTGAGAAGGCCACGCAGTCGACGAACGAATTCGAAGCCGCGTCGCATCGGGACCGTGCTGTAGACGGTCCGTCGTATCCGGCATTGCGCTCCAACCGTTCTATCCCCAGCACTGCCGAATTCGGCCGAAGTAGCCCGTGAAACGAGCATATCTCCGAATGTCGGAAAATTCGGGATTTCACTTGCTGGATGCCCTGAGACCTTCGAAAACGGCCGTGAGAGACACATCTTGTGCCTTATATGGGGGGGCCGTCCTGGTCCGTACTGAACTCATGTCGACTCGGTTACGCCATCCGCTCGTCGCCGTCATCGTCACGCTGCTCTTGACCGTTCCGTGGGTCGGGACGTTCGTTTCGTACGGCGGGTACGGAACTGTCCATCCAAGCGAAAACATCGCGGCCGGTCTCGCCGTCGTCGTCGCCGGAACTGCGATCCTCGGTGCGTCGTTCCTGCTCGCGTGGGCGGCCGAAACCGCCGAGAAAGACGTCCCGCAGGCGTTCGCCATCGCGGTGCTGGCAGTACTGGCCGTGGCCCCCGAGTACGCCGTCGACGCGCTGTACGCCTGGCAGGCCGGCGCCGGCTCAAGTGAGGCGGGCAACCTCGCGGTCGCGAACATGACCGGCGCGAACCGGATCCTCATCGGTCTCGGCTGGTCGGGAATCGCGCTGTTCAGCATCTACCGCGCGAAGCGGGCGTCCGATCCGGCGGTCGAACACCGCTCGGGAGTCCTTGCGGACGTCGTCACGCTGGACCGCGCGATCTCTCTCGAGATCGTGTTCCTCCTCGTCGCGACAGCCTTTGCGTTTCTCGTTCCGTTGGGCGGGGGTATCGGGATGGTCGATACGCTCTTCCTCGTCGGCCTCTATCTGCTCTACCTGCTCGTGATCATCAGGAGTGACGTCGAAGAAGCCGAAGAACACGTCGGTGTCCCCGCGTATTTCCAGCAGTATTCCACGATCCCCCGGGTGGCAGTCGTCCTCTCCGGATTCGCGTTTTCGGGGGCGATCATCTTCACCGCGGTGCATCCGTTCGCGGAAGGGCTCGAGCAGGTGGGCCTCCAATACGGCGTCCCCGAGTTCTTCATGATCCAGTGGCTCGCTCCGCTGGCCTCGGAGAGCCCCGAGTTGATCGTCGTCGCCTATCTCGTGAACAAAGCGCGGACGACCGCGGGATTCAACGCGCTCATCTCCTCGAAGCTCAATCAGTGGACGTTGCTCATCGGGACGCTCGCGGTCGTTTACTCGATCTCCGCCGGGAGCGTCGGGACGCTCCCGTTCGATTCGAAGCAGGTCGCGGAGATCTGGATCACCGCGGCCCAGAGCTTCTTCGCGATCGCCATCCTGTTGAACTTCGAGATCAGCACCCGCGAAGCGCTCGCGTTGCTCGGACTGTTCGTCACGCAAGTCCTCGCGGAGTTCTACATCATCCGGGCGTACACCGAGCCGGTCGTGACGGAGCTCAGTATGAGCGTGCTCTACGGCTACACTGCCGTGTACGCCCTGCTCGGTATCGCCCTGTTCCTCCGGCGACGCGACAGCGTCCGCGAACTCCTCGCGCGTACCACGGTGACCACGCGGGCAGCGATCGGTCGCGGGACCGACCCCTCTCAGACGGAGCACGCGGACTGACGAATCGGTCACCGTCGCGTCGTCCCGTCCGGGCACGGCGACGGCGTCCCGGCGGCTCTCTGGCGAGTGCGAACTCGCGGCGCGGCTACCGACGCTCATTTCACCGGCGGTGGTATGTCCGTTTCACTCGCATTCGCGTAATGCGAGCGCGTAAAGTGGCTCGAACCCCTGACTCCGATAATGAGTGACGCGCAAGGTCCCCTCCAGCCGGACCGTCCGGACGTCGATCGCCCGTTTCGAGTCGACGCCCCCTTCGAGCCCGCGGGCGACCAGCCCGAGGCGATCGAACAGCTAGTCGACGGCTTCCGGTCGGGGATGGACAAGCAGACCCTGCTCGGCGTGACCGGGTCGGGCAAGACCAACACCGTCTCGTGGGTCGCCGAGGAGATCCAGAAACCGACGCTGGTCATCGCCCACAACAAGACGCTCGCGGCCCAGCTCTACGAGGAGTTCCGGAACCTGTTCCCGGACAACGCCGTCGAGTACTTCGTCTCCTACTACGACTACTACCAGCCCGAGGCCTACGTCGAGCAGAGCGACACCTACATCGACAAGGACGCCTCGATCAACGACGAGATCGACCGCTTACGCCACTCCGCGACGCGGTCGCTACTGACCCGCGAGGACGTCATCGTCGTCGCCTCGGTCTCCGCGATCTACGGCCTCGGTGACCCGCGCAACTACATCGACATGTCGCTGCGACTCGAGGTCGGCGAGGAGATCGGCCGCGACGAACTGCTGGCCCAACTGGTCGACCTGAACTACGAGCGCAACGACGTCGACTTCACGCAGGGCACGTTTCGGGTGCGGGGCGACACCGTCGAGATCTATCCGATGTACGGCCGCTACGCCGTCCGCGTCGAGTTGTGGGGCGACGAGATCGACCGCATGGTCAAGGTCGATCCGCTCGAGGGGACGACCCAGGGCGAGCAACAGGCCGTCCTCGTCCACCCTGCAGAGCACTACTCGATCCCCGAGACCACGCTCGAGGAGGCGATGGACGAGATCCGGGACGATCTGGACTCCCGGATCTCGTACTTCGAGCGCACGGGCGACATGATCGCCGCCCAGCGCATCGAGGAACGGACGAGCTTCGACCTCGAGATGATGCAGGAGACGGGCTACTGTTCGGGCATCGAGAACTACTCGGTCTACCTCTCGGATCGGGAGTCCGGCGAAGCGCCGTACACGCTGCTCGACTACTTCCCCGACGACTTCCTGACCGTGGTCGACGAGTCCCACGTCACGCTGCCGCAGGTCCGCGGGCAGTACGCCGGCGACAAATCCCGCAAGGACTCGCTGGTCGAGAACGGGTTCCGACTCCCCACGGCATACGATAACCGGCCGCTGACCTTCGAGGAGTTCGAGGAGAAGACGGATCAGACGCTGTACGTCAGCGCCACGCCGAGTGACTACGAGCGCGAGGAGAGCGACCAGATCGTCGAACAGATCGTTCGGCCCACCCACCTCGTCGACCCGGCGATCGAGGTCTCGGACGCGACGGGGCAGGTCGACGACCTGATGGACCGCATCGACGAGCGCATCGAGCGCGACGAACGCACGCTCGTCACGACGCTCACGAAGCGGATGGCCGAGGACCTCACCGAGTATCTCGAGGAGGCCGGCGTCGACGTGGCCTACATGCACGACGAGACGGACACGCTCGAGCGCCACGAGATTATCCGCTCGCTCCGACTGGGAGAGATCGACGTCCTCGTGGGGATCAACCTCCTCCGGGAGGGGCTGGACATCCCCGAGGTCTCGCTGGTTGCCATTCTGGACGCCGACCAGGAGGGATTCCTCCGGAGCGAAACGACGCTCGTCCAGACGATGGGCCGGGCGGCCCGGAACGTCAACGGGGAGGTCGTGCTCTACGCCGACGAACCCTCGAACGCCATGGAGTCCGCGATCGAGGAGACCCAGCGCCGCCGCGAGATCCAACAGGAGTACAACGAGAAACACGACTTCGAACCCACGACGATCCAGAAGGAGGTCGGCGAGACGAACCTGCCGGGCAGCAAGACCGAGACCACTCAGGTCTCCGGCCGGTCGATCGACGACGAAGAGGAGGCCGCCCGCTACGTCGCCGAACTCGAGGACCGGATGGAGGAGGCCGCGGGCAACCTCGAGTTCGAACTCGCGGCCGATATTCGGGACCGGATTCGCGAAGTTCGGGAGGAGTTCGAACTCGAGGGCAGCGACGAGGGGATCGCGCCGCCGACCGAGGAATTCTGAGCGGAAATCTGTCAGCGCACGGTCGTCGAGTCGTCGGACTTCCGTGTGGAAACTGAGGCTGACGGGGTTATTCTCGGCCTCGAGTCCGCAGCAACGGTAGACAGTGGCGCGGTTTCTTCATTCAAAAATATCCGTGAAAAGTACAGACGAAGGCGTTACTGGAATAGGTATTTACTCATACAACATCTGTCAGAAACAGCCTGCTGAACACAGAGGATAAGTTTAGTACGATGACAACGTTTGTTTCAAACTATTTCTGGTAACTCAGTCGTTTAATAGTTGTGCGAACAGAGCAATTAGGGAAACATAAAGCACAATTACACTTACTATGAACCCACCAAATGCAATTTGAGCGGATTCAACAAATATGCCAATAAATGATATATGAAGTCCGAAGACCATGATTTTCAGTCCCAATGTCCCGTCCAAGATCGAGCTACTCATTTATTGAGATGGGATGTTGACTGTTTATAAATCTTCTTAGCAATCCAACATCGCTCCGGATCGTCCAAGACCTGTACTAACCGATCACCTCCTTCACAAATCAAGCCAGACTTCGTGCTACATTCGCGCCTTCTATTCAGCATGACTCCGTCAATATCTTGAGTGAGTAGTAGAAGTGTTAGCGCTACGTTCGCAGCTACAGTTGCCGAATCAAACATTTCAGTTCCTCACTCTATCTTCAAGAAAGAAACCGTATTACCAACTACTGCCAGAGAGAATGCTGGAAGCCGGGGTGAGTGTTCTGCTATCGTGACAACACGGGATTTCCACACCCTCCCCAACCGATTCGTTCGCTCACGGGTCGTTCCTCCCCGTTCGCTCACTCATCCACTATCAGAGCAAGCTCTGACAAGTCTTCGTTCGTGATACTCGCGAAGACCTCGCAGCAGTGTCATCGGCTGTCTTCGCTAGCGCTCAGCCAGCCGTCGGCGCGCGCCACCGTATATTGGTCCCTCGGTCTGGAGTAGTACAGAGCATGTCCCTAACTGGTCGCTACCCGCAGCCGGTCACAGAACGCCAAACCCGAACTCCGCCATCCCGAAGACGGGACCCCACAGGAAGTGGAGCGCGACGCCGACGACCACGGCGGGCAGGAAGTTGTAAATCGTCGCGACGATTGCGGCCTTGGCGTCGACGGCCAGCAGCGGGAACAGGGCGTCGCCGTCCTGGGCGATCGCGTTGGCAGAGAGCGCGGAGAACGGGAGTCCGCCCTCGGCGTAGACGCTCGCCAGCAGGATCTGGGGGCCACAGCCGGGGATCAGCCCGACGACCGCGCCGCCGATCGGTGCAAGGACGCCCGCCGCCGCGGCGAGGGTCGCGATGTTCGCCCCGCTGAAGAGGACGAAGTACTCGTAGGCGAGGAAAGCGACGAGCACCCAGACGGTGACGAAACTGGTCTCCATCGCCGCGTGGGTGAGCGTATCGTAGATCGATCCGAAGGAGTCTCGAGCGCGGGCGATCTCTCCCTCGCCAACGTAGTGGCGGCCGACCGCATAGAGGTACAGCGACAGCACCGCACCGACGATGCCGGTGACGGTGAACAGCCCGTCGAATCCGAGGTCGGCGACCAGTGCGACTTCGGGCCCGCCCCGGAGCAGGTAGAGGCTGCCGAGAATCAGTCCCGCGACGGCGGTGACCCACCACAGGCCGTGCGCGAGGTGCGAGAGCGGGGTGAGCACTCGAGACGATCGATCCGGCCCGGTCTCGTGTGCGTGCGTCGGGGCCGGTCCGCCGTAGTCGTGGGCCGGATTCGGCCCGACGCCGCTGTTGACGACGGTGCCGCCGTCGGGCGTCGCGGCGGGCGAGAGCTGTGCGACGGCGTTGTCGATCCGAGTGACGCCCAGCCCGACGGAGTCGACGAGGTAGCCGGTCGCGACCGAGGCCGCGAAAGCGATGGCGTAGGCGTACAGCGCGGCCTCGGGCGCGAGCGCGAGGATGACGAAGGCCGAATCGCCCGCGGTCGCCCCCAGCGTCGCGACCACGGTCCCGAAGCTGACCGTGCCGCGGACGTACAGCGGCATCACGACGATCGCACCGCCGCAGCCGGGCGTCAGACCGAGCAGACCGCCGAACAACACCTGCAGCCGTTCGTTGCCCTCGATTGCCCCGATAACCGCGCCGTCGGTCCAGTACTGGAGGAGTCCGAACGCCAGCACCGTGACTGCGACGAACGCGCTCACCTGCACGTAGCCGTCTCGCAGCGACTCGAGGAGGACCGTGAGGAGTTCGTTCACGGGACGTCACCCGGGGTTTGGGACGGACCGAACCGAAGATTAGACATCTCTAAAAATAGATTTAGCAGCATGGGGTAAATAGCTGCTGGTGGCGACAATCGGGACGCGGACCGGGACGGAGCGGTCGTTCGAAGGGGGACGGGAGCGGGAGACCGAGCCCTGACCCTCCACTCTCGAGGGGAGGGGGTTCCAGGAGTCTCGAGCAAAACGGACTGAGCGGGTCCTCAGACGGAGCGCTCGAGCCGAAATGGTCTCGAGCGCGGGTCGTCCCGTCGCTACTCGTGATCGTCTCGCAGGTGTTCGATCGCGTGGAGTTCGACCACCGGAACGACCTTTGCCACGGTGAGGAAGAGGAGCGTCACCATGCCGATCGTTCCGATGATCGACAGGATTTCGATCAGACTCGGAACGTAGCGGCCGGGCGTCGCCTGGTAGATGTCGAACGTGGGGTGAAGGAACCCCTCGACGACGAACAGCACCTTCTCCATGATCGTCGCGGTGAGGACGGCGAGGCCGGAGACGACGGCCCGCTTCTTGGTGAACAGCGTCGGTCGGATCGACTGGGCGAAGATGTACGACAGCGTCAGGAAGACCAGCGACATCGAGGTGAGGTAGATCGGGTTGGTGGCTCTGGCCCGGGCCGCAATGGTCAGGTCGACGGGCGCCTGAAACAGCCCGGTGATGTTCTGCTGGAGCTGCAGCCACAGGAAGAGCAGACAGAAGAAGCCGAGCCACAGGAGCAACCCGCGGAAGATGTCGTCGGTGAAGATGTGATCCCAGTTGTAGGCGTAGCGGAACGAATAGGCGAGGATGATCACGCCGCTGATCGCGGAGGTGAGCGCGATGGTGAGAAACTGCGGCCCCTGGACGCCGCCGAACCAGGTCGGATAGTTCGGCAACACGGAGAACAGCCACGGAATGACGCCGCCGTGGAGCAACAGCGGTGCCATGATGATGATCGCGAGCGCGATCCACCAGACCATTCGTTCGACGATCCGATCTTCCGTCTCGGTGTAGCCGATCGTCATGACGCTGTACAGCGGGCCGAGACGGTCGGGTAACTGATCGCGCAGCCGACTGACGTCGTAGCGCAGCGTCAGGGCGAGGTAGGTCGCCGTCAGCACGAAGTAGGCCGTGATGACGGTCACGTCCCATACCAGCGGCGAGGCGTGAACCGTGACGTGATAGTGGCCGATGACGCTCGTGACCATCCGGTCCGGCCGCCCGAGGTGGACGATAATGTAAAAGCCCGCCGCGGAGAGCCCGCCGATGGTCAGCAACTCGGCGAGTCGCGCCACGGGCATGTATCGGTCCATCCCGAGGAGCCTGACCGCCGCCGAGAGGATGATTCCTCCGTGGGCGATGCCGACCCACCAGATGAACGCGCCGATGTAAATCCCCCACGTGACGCCGCCGCCGCTGCCCCAGTCACCCAACGCGGTGACGACCAGCCCCTCCTCGAGCTGATAGGCCCACCCGACGAGAAAGGCGAGCAGCGCCAGCCCCGCCACCGCGACCATGATGACGTACGTTCTCGACACTGATCCGATCGGCCGCAAGATGTCGGCCTCGCTCGGCGTTTTCGTCCCCATCGTGCTACGGTGGAACTCATCGGCCGCTCACTTGCGTCCGCGCTATGAATTTGCAAGGTCGAGTCGTCCGACGCTCGATCGCGCTCGAGCGTCGATTCCGGCCCGACTGTGCAGCGACGCGGCCGGCTTACAACTCGAGCGTGTAGACCACTTCCCGTCGCTGCTCGCCGCCGATCTCGACGTCGTCCTCGTCGGTCGGTTCGAACCCGTGGTCCTCGTAGAACTCTCGGCCGCCCTCGTTCGAGGCGAGATCGATCGCGCGCATCCGCTTCATGTTGAAGTCCCGCAGGTCCTCGCGCAGCCGTTCGTACAGCGCCGTGCCGATCCCCTCGCCCTGATGGTCCGGATGGACGGACATGCGGAGGACGTCGCCCTCGTCCTCGGTGACGACGCCGTGCGTGAAGCCGACGATCTCGCCGTCGCCGGACTGCGCGGAACCGTGTTCCGCGCTGTCCTTCTCCGCGACGAGGAAGGCGGTCCCCGGCTTCGACAGCGCCGTCTCGAGCGCCTCGTCGCCGTACCACTCGTCGATGGTCCGATCGATCGTCTCGCTGTCGAGTTCGTCGTAGGTGTCGTGCCACGTGTCGCGGGCGACGCGTCTGATCCGTTCGCGGTCGTCGTGCTCGGCCGGTCTGATCTCCATACCCCGAACTACGACACCGAGTGGCAAAGTGGTTGCACCGTCTCAGTTAGGTGTCGTCCGTCGGCCCCGAGACGAACGCTCGGCGGGGCTTCGGGTCGGTCGCCTCCGGCCGAACGCGATCAGGTGCACTGGTTTCCGAGGCGACTATACCTCGAGCGTGTAGACCGCCTCGGGGTAGTACTCGCCGTCAATCTCAACGTCCCCTTCGTCGGTCTGCTCGAAGCCCAGCCCCTCGTAGAAGGCGCGGCTGGCGTTGTTGAACGCGAAGTCGATCGATCGGATCCGGTCGACGTCGTAGGGCTCGATCTCCGAAATCAGTCGCTCGTGAAGCGCCGAGCCGATCCCCTCGCCCTGATGGTCCGGGTGGACGTACATTCGGAGGATATCTGCCGTGTCGCCTTGGGCGACCGCATGGGTAAAGCCGACGAGGTCGCCGTCGCCGGACTGCGTCCGGCCGCTCGCGGAGCCGCGCCCCGCGCCGTCTCGTTCGGCGACGAGGACGATCGTTCCGGGGGCCTCGAGCGGCATCGAGTCGTCGGTGTACCAGTCGTCGACGGTCCGGTCGATTACGTCACTCTCGAGTTCGTCGTAGGTGTCGTGCCAGGTGGCGCGAGCGACGGTCGTGATCGCCTCGAAGTCGTCGGCCGTCGCGGATCGAACGTTCATACCTCATCATTGAACGTGAGACATAAATAACTCGCCGACACGAGGTCGCGAAATCCGACGGTGAGCGGTACTCAAGCGGCCGGGCGAGCGAGCCGTTCGGAGCGTTCCCGCAACGGGGTGCCTCACCTCCTCGCTCTCGCGAACGTCGATCCCTCGTTCACTCGCGGACGTCGAACCCCCGGTCGCGAAGGAGATCGGGCACCCGATCCCGGTGGTCGCCCTGTAGTTCGATCCGGCCCTCGTCGACGGTCCCGCCCGTTCCCATCGAACTCTTGAGGTCGGACGCGATCGATTTGATCTCGTCCGACTCGAGATCGAACCCCTCGACGATCGTTACCGGCTTATCGTACCGACGACTCTCCGTCCGAACCGACAGGACTTGTTGGGAGGTCTCGAGGTCGCCCTGGCTGTCAAGTTCGTCGAGCAGGTCGTCGAGGTCGTCGTCGTTTGACATACCGTCGCATAGGATCGGTACGAGGGATAGCCCTGTCCTTGCTTTCGCAACGGTCGGGAGGTGACGTTCCGCCGGCGGTCAGTCACTCTCCGGACTCGATCGGCTCCTCGAGATCGAACTCGAGGACGTCCCCCTCGCTGACGCCGTGTTCGGTCGTCCACTCGTAGTTGACCTCGAGCACGTACTGTCCCCGACCGGGGTACTCCTGCTCGTTTCCGTCTTCGTCCGGTCCCGGTGCCGGCGCGTGATGGATGTCGGTGATCGTCCCGTCCGCGTCGGCGTAGACGATGTCGATGCCGAAGTCCATCTCTCGCATGACGAAGGTGCGCTCCGCGACCGACTCGTAGACGAACAGCATGCCGCGGTCGGACGGCAGTTCGTCGGTGTCACTGAGTCCATCGTACCGGAGATCACTCGTGTCGGCGATCGCCGCCGTCACCGTCCCGAGTTCGTCGCCGTCCGTCGTCACGGCCCGGACCTCGGTCGTCTCGTAGCCCTCGTGTACCGGTTCCGCGTCGGCGTCCGTCTCGTTCGCGGTCGACTCGTTCGTCGCCTCCTCCTCGTCGCCCGTCGTTTCGTCGGTCGGGTCGCCCTGTCCCTCGCTGTTCGCTTCGCCCGAGTCGTCCGCGTCGAGACAGCCGGCGACCGCGACCGCGCCGGCGGCGCCGAGCAGGTGTCGCCGAGTCACCTCGTCGTTCATACCAGTATCAGCGACGCTGCAGAATAAGTCACTTCTGTCCGCTCGAGTGAATGAGTCGGTTGGACCCCACCACTTCGCCGTGCAGTACCCGGAGCACCGATCGAAGTCTGTGACGGCATCAAGAGCGCGTCAGAGTCGTGATTTGATCGTCTCCGCCGTCTTCTCGCCGATCCCGTCGACGCTCTCCAAGTCGTCCACGCTCGCCTCGCGGACGTTTTCGACGCTGCCGAACCGACCCAGGAGCCGCTTTCGCGTCTCGGGGCCGATCCCCTGTACGTCGTCTAACACCGTCTTGACCTCGTCGCGGACGGTCTGGTGGTACTGCACGGCGAAGCGGTGGGCCTCGTCGCGTACGCGCTGGAGGAGGTGCAGGTGCGGTGCGTCGCTCGGCCACGAGAACCCTACGTAGCTTCGCTTCGCTCGCGACGAGCTCCCACTCGCTTCGCTCGCGGGAATCCGGTCGGGCGCGATCACGCGCTCCTCGGCCTTCGCCAGCGCGACCGCCGGGACGTCCCAGCCGACCGCCTCGAGCGCGTCGCGGGCGGCCTCGAGCTGTCCCTCGCCGCCGTCGATCAGCAACAGATCGGGATCGGGCCGGTCGTCTCGCTCCTCGACGGCGCGAGCGGCCCGCCACTCGAGCAGGGCCCGCATGTTGTCGTAATCGTCGTTCTGGTCCGTGAGCTTCTTCCGCCGATAGTCCGCCTTCTCGGCGCTGCCGTCGACGAAGGTGACGTCGCTGCCGACCGCCGCCTTTCCCTGGGCGTGGCTCACGTCGAACCCCTCGATCCGCCGGGCCGACTCGATCTCGAGGGCGTCGGCGAGCATCCCGCACTCGTCGCGCCGGCCGACGTTTCGCCGGGCGTTCTTCAGCGCGAGTTCGACGAGCTTCGCCTCTCGGCCCGCGCCCGGCACCCGGACCGAGACGCCCTCGGCCGCGAGCCAGGCCGCGACCTCCTCGTCGCCGTGGCGTTCGGGCAGGAGGAGGGCGTCGGGCAGCTCGCGCTCGGCGTAGTACTGGACGATGAAGGCGGCGAGAACGCTGGGGACGCCGTCCGCCTCGCCGGCCGCGTCGACTCCTGTCCCGGCGGAGCCGGGTGCCTCGAGCGTGTGGCGGTCCCGGTCGACCAGCTTGCCGTCTTCGGCTCGCAGTCGGGCGACCGTTGCGTCCTCGCCCTCGATGGCGACACCGAGGACGTCGACGCCTCGTTCGTCGCCGATCGACTGGACCGCCTCGCCGCCCTCGCCGTGGAAGGCCTCGACGGTCTCTAAGCGATCCCGCACGTTCGCCGCGCGCTCGAAGTTCTGCGCCTCGGCCGCTGCCTCCATCTCTCGACGCAGCGGGTCCGCGAGGATCCCCGTCTCGCCCTCGAGGAAGCGCTCGACGGCGGTGACGTCCTCGCCGTAGCTCTCGAGGTCGATCTCCCGAGTACAGGGCGCGGTACAGAGCCCCATCTCGTAGTCCAGACACGGCCGATCGCGGCCCGCGTACTTGTGGTCCGAACAGCCGCGGACGCCGTACGTCTCCCGCAGGGCCTTCACGACGGTCTCGACCTGTCCCTTGCTCGTGTAGGGCCCGAAGACGGTCGCGGACTCGTCGGGATCGCGCGTGATCTCGATCCGCGGGGCGTCGTGGTCGGTCAACTGGACCATCGGATACGACTTGTCGTCCTTGAGCCGGACGTTGTACCGCGGCTGGTGGCGCTTGATCAGGTTCGCCTCGAGCAGCAGGGCCTGCGTCTCGGTGTCGGTGACGGCGATCTCGACGTCGTCGGCGCGGCCGACCATCCGGCGGATCCGCGCGCTGCGGGGATCGGCGTAGGACCGGACCCGATCCCGCAGATCGACCGCTTTCCCGACGTAGAGGGTGGTGTCACTCTCGCGGAACTGGTAGACCCCCGGCTCGCGGGGCAACGACCCGGCGCGTTCGCGAACCCCATCGGCGTTCATCGGCGGGCCTACGTGGTCAGGCGGTTTCAGCCTGACTCCTCGGCACCGGTCGCTCGATCGCCGGTGGAGCGTCGCTCACCGGTCGCTCGGGCACCGCCGCCGTCGCTCGCCCCCTCGAGCGTCGACGCCGATCCCGGCCGAATCGCTCGCTCGAGATCGGCGACCGCCCCGTCGTCCAGATCGCCGCCGGCCGGGAGCACGAGGTCGTCGTCGCCGCTCACCCGGAGCACGAGCCGCCGCGAGCGCGATCGCAGATAGGAGCCGACGAGACCGGCGGCGAGCGCGAGCGCGGCGACGCCGAGCACGAGCACGCCCCACTCGACCAGTACGAGCGTCGCTTCGACGGCCGCGAGCGCGCTCTCGGCGAGTCGCGTCAGCGCGTTCCGTTGCGGAATCGAACCGACGCCCTCGAGGTCGACGCCCGGCACGAGCGTCGCGAAGCTGGCGTCCGTCGCCACCGCGAGGACGCCGACGCCGACGAGCGCGGCGACGATCGCCGCACAGAGGTGGCTCAATCGCTCGCTCGTCTCGACGGTGACGGTCCCGACGTTCGGCCGGTCGACGCTTCGAAAGTTCCCGTCGCTCGAGTCGGCCGTCAGCGCCAGGACGCGCTGGTTCGTGACGGCGACGGTCGCGTTCTCGAGGTCCGTGCGGTGTTCGACGCGCTCCCCGTCGTGGCACAGCTCGTCGACGTGGTCGCGCCACTGCTCGACGCGCTCGCGTCGGGTTTCGGCCATCGGTAGTCGTCACTCCTCCGACGCCGACCCCCAAGTACGTCGGGGCTCGTTCGGGCGAGTAGGGGCCGCCTTCTCGCGGAATCGACTCGATACATTCTCGGTGCTCGACCGCCAACACGTTTCGTATGAGTGACTCGACGGTCCAGTGCTGGCTGGTCGAACGAACGTTCGACGACCGCAACCTCGTCACGATCGTCTACGCGACGCCCGACGGCTCGCGCTACCAGCAACGGGAACGATCTTCGACGTCGCTGCGAACCGGTGGCGCGGTCACCGCGGCCACCGAGATTCCCGAAGACGAGCTCGAGCCGGTCACCGACGAGGAGACCCGGGAGCGCTACGCCGAGGAAGTCGATCGGACCGCAGAACAGTACGATCCCGACGATCAGATCTGAGGGTTTTATCCGCGCCCGGTACTGTAGAAATCACGCGCTACCGGCGTCGAAACGGACTATTTCGGCCGTCGGTCCTGTAGCGGTGATGTCACAACCCTTTTCGGGCAACGCTGCGACGACACAGCTATGCCCGCTATCACAGTCGACAATCTGACCAAATCCTTCGGTCAGACCCTCGCGCTCGACGACCTCTCCTTTCAGGTCGAAGAGGGCGAAGTGTTCGGCTTCCTCGGTCCCAACGGGGCCGGGAAATCGACGACGATCAACATCGTTCTCGATTTCGCTCGCCCGACGGCCGGCGAGGTCAGCGTTCTCGGGATGGACGCCCAGCGACAGAGCCGGGCGATCCGGCAGCGGACCGGCGTCCTCCCCGAAGGCGTTCAACTGTACGACCGCCTGACCGCCCGCCAACACCTCGAGTTCGCCATCGAGTCCAAAAACGCCGACGCCGACCCCGAACGACTGCTCGAGCGCGTCGGCCTCGTCGACGCGATCGACAAGAAAGCCGGCGGCTACTCGAAGGGGATGGCCCAGCGGCTCATGCTCGCGATGTCGCTGGTCGGCGAACCCGACCTGCTGATCCTGGACGAGCCCTCTACCGGTCTCGACCCCAACGGGGCCCGCGAGATGCGCGACATCGTCCGCGAGGAGAACGAACGGGGCGCGACCGTCTTCTTCTCGAGTCACATCATGGAGCAGGTCGAGGCGGTCTGTGACCGCGTCGGTATTCTGCGCGACGGCGAGATGGTCGCCGTCGACTCCGTCGAGGGGCTGCGCGACTCCGTCAAGGGCGGCACGACGCTGCGCGTCACCGTCGATCGGATCGACGACGACGCCCTGCAGGCGGTCCGCTCGCTGCCGGACGTCAGCAACGCCACCGTCGAGGGACAGAACCCGCCGACGATCATCGTCACGGTCGACGGCTCGAAGACCGCCGTCCTCTCCGCGCTCGAGGACCGCGGCATCGAGGTACAGGACTTCTCGACCACCGAAGCGTCGCTCGACGATGTCTTCCAGTCGTACACGACGGACGCGGAGGTGCACGCGCGATGAGTTCCGAAACCGGCACCGGCACCGAAACGACAGCCGCGAGCGGCTCGGCGTCGAGTTCGATCAATCTCGAGAGCGTGCGTGCGGTCGCGAAGAAGGACTTCCAGGACTCGGTCCGGTCGTGGCTATTCTGGGGACTGAGCGTATTCTTCTTCACGCTGATGGCCGCATTGGCGGGCTTTCTGGCCTGGGCGGAGTTCGAGCAACTGACGACGCTCAGCTTCATCAGTCTCATCAGTGAGGTGTGTCGGCTCGTCATCCCGCTGATCGCGCTCATACTCGGCTGGAAGTCCATCGCCGGCGAGCGCGAGACGGGGAGCATCAAGGTCTTGCTGTCGCTGCCCCACTCCCGAAAGGACGTCCTCGTGGGCAAGCTACTGGGCCGGACGGCCGTGCTCTCGCTGTCGTTAGGCATCGGCTTTCTCATCGGGATGTTCGCCGTCGCGGTCGCTGTCACCGAGTTCTCCTTCCCCGCGTACATCGCCTTCCTGGCGATGACGATCGTGTACGGACTCGCGTACATGGCCATCGCCGTCTCGCTGTCCTCGGTGACGCGGTCGACGACGATGGCCGGCGCGGCGATGTTCGGCGTCTTCGTCCTCTTCTATATCGTCTGGAACTCGATTCGGCGCGGGCTCACCATCCTCATGAACAGGGGACACATCGAGGGCGTCTCCTACATGGGGACGAGCTTCACCGGTCAGGAGGTAGAGATGACTCGGTTGCCCAACTGGGCGCTCTTCATCGATATGATCGATCCGGGGAACGCGTATCAGAACACCATCACGCTGTTCAGCGGCCTCTCGGGCGAGAATATCGGGACGACGTTCAACGAGGCCGCTTTCCCCGACGGACTCCCGTTCTATCTGCAGGACTGGTTCTCCCTCGTCATCCTGCTGTTCTGGATCGTCGTCCCGATGGCCGTCGCACTCTACCAGTTCGACCGCGTCGACATCTGATCGCGGAGCCGGTCTCGTTCAACGACCGGGCGACGCGGCGGTGACTCGTTTTCGGCCGGGAATCCGTTTACGGTCGCGGCCGTCGTACCCGCGGCTATGACCGATTGCATCTTCTACGGCGGCAAGGGCGGCGTCGGCAAGACGACCTGTGCGGCCGCGACCGGCCGCTCGCTGGCCGCCGCCGGCCGGGAGACGCTCGTCGTCTCGACCGATCCCGCTCACTCGCTCGCCGACTCGCTCGAGGCGGATATCGGGCCGGAACCGACCGAACTCGAGGCTCCCGTCGCTCCCGATGGCGACGGAACTGCGACGGCGTCCGCCACGGATTCGGACCGAGCGGGCGGCCTGTGGGCCGTCGAGATCGATCCCGAGACACAGCGGGAGCGCTACGAGAAACTGGCGCGGGCGCTGGCGTCGGACCTCCGGAGTGCCGGTATCAGCCTGTCCGACGAGGAGGTCGAACGGCTCTTCGCGACGGGTGCGCCGGCCGGTAGCGACGAGATCGCGGCGCTCGATCTACTGGTCGAGTACGTCGACTCGGGCCGATGGGACACCGTCGTCTTCGACACCGCGCCGACGGGCCACACCCTGCGGCTGTTCGACATGCCCGACGTGATGGGGCTAGCGCTCGAGACGGCCCGGTCGCTTCGCGGACAGGCCAAGCGGATCGGGAACGCGGCCAAGACGGCGGTGCTCGGCCCGATGTCGATGATGACCGGCGAGAGCGACGACGAGGCGGAGAGCCTCGCGGTGTTTCAGGCCCGCCTCGAGCGCGCTCGAGAGTTGCTCGTCGATCCCGAGCGGACCGAGTTTCGCGTGGTACTCACGCCGGAGTCGATGGCGATTTCGGAGACCCGGCGGCTTGTCGAGCGACTCCGCGAGGCCGGCGTGTCGGTCGAACGGCTGGTCGTGAACCGCGTGCTCGAAGATCCCCACGAGGGCTGTCCGCGCTGTCGGTCGCGCCAGGAACGCCACGAGGAACGGCTCGCGGAAATTCGGTCGACGTTTCCGGACCTCGAGGTGGTGACGCTCCCCGATCTCGAGGGTGAGGCGCAGGGCCGGGAATCGCTCGCGGCGATCGCCGATCGACTGCCGACCTAATCGCGGCGGCGGATCACCCCACATTCATGGTGTCATGCGGTATACACTCTCCCATGGCGCTCTCGCTCGGCCGGAACTCGTCACCGCTCATCACGGCGATCGGCGTCGCCGTCGCGCTCGTCGCGATCGTCGGCACGCAGGTCCTCGGCTGGGAGTGGGGCTCCGGACGGCTCGTCCCGACGCTGATCGGCATCGTTGCCGCCGGTATCGCGGTCGCCGTGTTTCTCAGCCGTCGCGGCTGATCCGGCTTTCATCGTTACTCCTCGTGGCGGGATCAACGAGAGAGAGAGAGAGAGAGAAAGACAGTGACTCCGTCGTTCGTCGCTTCGATTCGGGTATCGATCGTCCGACTGTCACCATCTTCTCTCCGCCGATATTGTAATATAAACTATACTAGCCACGAAGCTTATACTCGGTCACCGACTGCTCGAGGTCGTAGCTGGCACGCTACTGCTCCACATGAAGCGTATCGAGAAGTACTTACGACGGTTGTATCGGTCGAAAACGGAACAGAGAATCTATCGATGCTCGAACTGCGGGTGCACCTACGAGACCAACGAAACGACCTGTCAGGAATGTTGGAACGAGCGACTCGTCCGAATCAAATAGCTCCCGCGGCTCCGACGGGCTGTTCGCTCCCCGACAGCGCCTCCTCGGGTCGATCGGCGGCGGTCACTCGAGGTCGATCCCCTCGTCGGCGAGCAGCGCGCGGAACTCGGATTCCTCGAGGATCGGCACGTCCTCGTCCCGTGCGTCCTCTCGTTTCGTCGCACCTGGATTCTCGCCGGCGACGAGGTAGTCCGTGTTGCCCGAGACGCTTCCCGTCGCGCTTGCGCCGTGGGTCTCGACGAGTTCCTGGGCCTCACCCCTGGTCATCCCCTCGAGCGAGCCGGTGAAGACGAACGTCAGATCCTCGAGTTCGTCGCCGCCGGTCTCGACGTCGACCTCTCGGGGCGAGACGTGCTCGAGCACGCCGTCGACGACCTCGGCGTTCGCCTCGCTCGCGAAGAACTCGTGAATCGTCTCGGCGACGGTGTCACCGACGTCGCTGACGCCCTCGAGTCGCTCGGGCTCGGTCTCGGCCGCCTCACGGAACGCCTCGAAGGTCCCGAACTCGCGGGCGAGTTCGCGGGCCGTCGTCGGGCCGACGAGGGGGATACCCAGCGCCGAGACGAAGTCCGGAAGCGGCGGCTCGCGGCTGGCGTCGATCTCCTCGAGCAGGTTCTCGGCGCTGGTCTCGCCCCAGCCCTCGAGGTCGGTGAGATCCTCGCGCTCGAGTTCGTAGAGGTCCGCGACGGAGTCGACCAGCCCGGCGTCGACGAGCTGGCGGACGCTCTGTTCGCCGAGTCCCTCGAGGTCGAGGCCGTCGTCGCCGGCGTAGTACTCGATGGAGCGCCGGAGCTGGGCGTCACAGCCCAGCCCGCCGGTACAGAAGGCCATCGGGCCGTCGCGCTCGACTGGACTGCCGCAGACGGGGCAGGTGTCGGGCATCTCGTAGTGGCCCTCGCTGTCCTTCTCGACGACCTCCTCGACGTAGGGGATCACGTCGCCCGCGCGCTGAACTCGTACCGTGTCGCCGATATTGACGTTCTTCTCGGCGATCTCTTCGGGGTTGTGCAGGCTCGCTCGCGAGACGGTGACGCCGCCGACGTCGACCGGCTCGAGCAGCGCGACCGGCGTCAGCCGCCCCGTTCGCCCCACCTGGACCGCCACGTCGACGATCGGCGTCACCTCCGCGCGGGCCGGGAACTTGTAGGCGAACGCGTAGCGGTCGTGACGGGCCGTCCGCCCGAGTTCCTCTCGAGCCTCGCGGTCGTCGACCTTGATGACGGTGCCATCGATCTCGTAGTCCAGGTCGTCGCGGGCCTCGAGCATGCGGTCGCGGTAGTCGATCGCCTCGTCGACGTCGGCCGCGAGTTCGACGTGGTCGGTGACTCGCAGCCCCCAGTCGGGAAATCGCTCGAGTTCGGCGCTGTGGGAGTCCTCGAGGTCGCTGGCCTCGAGCACGTCGAAGAAGAAGACCTCGAGCGGGCGCTCGGCGACGATCGCTGGATCGAGCTGGCGGATGGTGCCGGCGGTGGCGTTTCGCGGGTTGGCGAAGGGCTCCTCGCCGCGCTCGATGCGCTCGCGGTTGTGCGCCTGAAAGGCGTCCTTCGGCATGTAGACCTCGCCCCGAACCGCGAGGAACTCGGGGTAGTCGCCGTGGAGTTGCTGCGGAACGGAACCGATCGTGCGCGCGTTGCGCGTGACGTCGTCCCCTTCGCGGCCGTCGCCGCGCGTCACGGCGCGCTCGAAGCTCCCGCCCTCGTAGACGAATTCCATGGAGACACCGTCGAACTTGGGTTCGCAGACGTATCGGACGTCGCCTGCGTGCCCGCTGGCACGTAACTCTCGTCGCACGCGCTCGTCGAACTCCCGGACGTCCTCCTCCTCGCCGCTCTGATCGATCGAGAGCATCGGCGCGACGTGCTCGACCGTCTCGAACTCCTCGATCGGTTCTCCGCCGACGCTTCGGGTGGGGCTGTCGGGATGGTCGAGGCCGAAGGCGTCCTCGAGGTCGCGCAGGCGGGCGAACAGCGCGTCGTAGGTTCGATCAGCGATCAGCGGCTCGCTCTCGACGTAGTATCGGCGGTCGTGTTCGCGGACGGCCTCTCGGAGCAGTTCGACCTGGCGCTCGGCTTCGGCCTCCGAGAGTTCCTCGACCGGTGCGAAGTCGGTCGGCGGATCCCGGAGATAGGGGTTGTCTTCGTCCGCGTCCTTGTCGGCGACTGGCATTCTTGCCCGAGGGTAGCCGTTCGCCCCCGTTAACAGTACTGACTGCGTGTCGGCCGCTTCGCGTCGCTATCGGCTCGATCGGGTCGAAACGCGTCACTTCCAGGGATTCTCCACCAGTTCGGTGTGGACGCTCGAGCCGACCGCGATCCGACAGTCAGTCCGCGGCGAGGCAATACACAGCAGTACGTAGCCGTCGTCCCGGTGTCGATCCTTCAGGGCTCGAGGCGGACGGCGATACGCGAACGCGGCTTCGACATCGCCCCCTCCCGTATCGACGCCGTCTCCGCGTTTCGTCCCGTCAATCGCGAGTAACCGTCCCGTACAGGTCCCGCAGGCACCGGTCCGACAGCCGAACGGGAGCCCGATCTCGACCCGTTCGGCTCCTTCCAGCACCGTCTCGTCCTCGCGGACCGCGATCGTCCGCGTCCGGCCGTCGGGCCACTCGAGGGTCACGTCGTGGCTCGTCACGGCTCCGGCGTCCCCGGCCGATCACCCGCAGCGATCACTGCCAGACGTCGCTCGTGCAGTCGCCGTCGGGCCACCGGATCTCGTGGGCGCGGGCCGGGCCCTCGGGACACTCGCCCCAGTCGACGAGGAAGTCCTCGTCGAGTTCCATCGTTCCCTTCCGAGGATCGACGTCGGCTTTCAGCATCACCGAGCCGCGATCGGCCTCCTCGGGGTAGAACTGGTCGTCCCACGAGGAGAACAGCGAGGTGGTCCAGTAGAGCCGCTCGCCGTCCAGCGAGAGCTGCAGCATCTGCGGGCCGGCGGCCAGTTCACGACCCTGGACTTCCTGTCTCTCGCCGAAGGTGCCGCCGACCGACAGGGAGTCGGCCCGTCGCGGGTTCGACGGGTCCGAGATGTCGTACATCCAGACGTCGCCGTGGAGCCAGTTCGAGCCGAACAGGTAGCGGTCGTCCATCGAGATCAGGATGTCCGTCGGCAGGGCGGGGACCGGCATGTCCCAGTCGTCGTGCTCCCGGCTCTCGAAGTCGATCACCTTCTCGGCGCGGTACTCGTTGTCGTCTTCGTAAAAGTGGAAGACGTTCGACGAGAGCGCGGCCCCCACGAACCCGTGGGTCGACTCGGGGGTATGGAGGAATCGCACCTCGAGGGGAATCAGCCCCTCCTCGCCGAGGTCGATGGTCTGTTCTACGGTGCCCTCCTCCCAGTCCCAGAAGTTCAGTCGCTGGCCGTAGTTGCCGTCCTCGACGTCGTCGAGGTCGAACCCAGGGTAGTACGTTTTGGGGGCGGCCCACTCGCTCGAGACCATCACGTTCTGACGGGGCTGGTACCAGTAGTCGTAGTTCATCTCTATCTCGCCTGGCGGCTCCCACCGGCCCTCGATTTCGAAGTCATCGTTCAACTCGAGGAACCCGCCCGGCAGTTCGCCGTCGGCGTCGCCGAGCATGCTGATCAGGATTTCCCCGTCCGGGATGCAGTGGACGGTGTGCGGTGCCGAGAGGTCGTACTCGAAGACCTCCTCGGGTTCGATCACCGTCTCCAGTTCCGGATTTCGTCGGTCTTTCGCGTCGATCACATGGATCCGCGAGGAGCGCTGGCCGGGGACGATCAGGTGCCGCCGCTCGAGGCCGTCCATGTGGCAGGACGACGAGCAGGCGTTCCACCCGAAATGGTGGAGTTCGTCGCCGCGCTCGGGCATCTCGATCCGATCGACGATCTCGCAGTAGGTGTCTGAGTCCGGATCGAGGTCGACGACCGCCACGAAGTCCGACGCATCGACGTCCGTGCCGACGTACAGGCTCATCACGTATGCCAGCTTCTCCCGTTCGCTCTCCTCGATGGCGGCCTGCGGCGTCGCGTAGCCGGGCCCCTCGTGGTGGTGGTGCTCGTGGTCGTGCTCCGGCTCCGCGCCTCGTTGCGTGTCACTTCCACTCATGGGTGGCCCCACTACGAGCACGGAGATAAGTCTAGCCGGGTCCCGCGACGAGACCGGACGGGGGGACTACGCCCAGGGGCTGTCACCGACTTCGGCACGTACTCGCGGCCCGACCTCGATACGGCAGTCGGCTCGCGGCGAGGCGATACACAGCAGGACGTAGCCGTCCGCGCGTTCGTCGTCGGTCAGCGCCTGCGGGGTCCGCTGATAAGTGAACCCGTCCGCGGCGTCGAGCGGCCGGTCCGCCTCGCTCTCGCCGGAGTCGTCGCTCTCCGCGGCCTCGCCCTCGAGCCCGATCAGTCGGCCGACGCAGGTGATGCAGGTCCCGCTCCGGCAGTCGTACGGCAGTCGGACGCCGATCCGCTGGGCCGCCTCGAGGACGGTCTGGCTCTCAGACACGGCGATCGTCCGGGTTCGGCCGTCCGTCCACTCGAGGGTGACGTCGTAGCTCGTCATCGGTGGCCCTCGACTGTCGGCCGTCGTTCGGTCATGGTACTCATGATCGGTCCTAGGACCGACAGCGAAAAAAGGGGAACGTGTCCGCTCGCCCGGCCACGGTCGGATCGGAACCGTCGATCGAGACCCAGTACTTACCCGCACCCGGCCCGTAGACGGAGACAGATGGGACAGGGAACGGAGTTCGGACTGGTCGACCTCGAGGAAGCCGACACCCCGGGCGACGAGTGGGAGGAGATCGACGTCTCGGAGACCGAGGCCGATCGGATCGCACGGAAGCGCGACCGGGAGTTCGAGCAGTTCGAAGAGCGCATCAAGGACGCCGAACAGTTCAAGGTCGAGCAGTCGGTGTTCGACGACGCGACCTTCGCGGCGCTGTACAAGCTCGTCCAGGACGGCTACGTCGAGGCCTTCGGCGGGCCGCTCTCGACGGGCAAGGAGGCGAACGTCTACCACGCGCTGGGCGACGACCGCGAGGTCGCGGTCAAGATCTACCGGATCAACGCCTCGAACTTCAGTCAGATGCGCGACTACCTCGAGGGCGACCCCCGTTTCGAGGGCCTCGGCGGCAAGAAGAAGGACGTCGTGCTCGCGTGGACCAAGAAGGAACTGGCGAACCTCCGACGAGCGCAGGCAGCCGGCGTGCGGGTTCCGGAACCGATCGCCACCGAGCGCAACGTGCTGGTCATGGAGTACATCGGGAACGAGGACGGCCGCGCGAAACGGCTCGGCGAGGTCCAGATCGAGAACCCGCGGACCGCCTACGAGGTCATGCGCGAGTACATGCGTCGCCTCTACTCGGCGGGGCTGATCCACGGCGATCTGAGCGAGTACAACGTCGTCTTCGACGAGACCGAGGGACAACTCGTCTTCATCGATCTCGGTCAGGCGGTGACGATCCACCATCCCAACAGCCGCGAGTTCCTGGAGCGCGACTGCCGGAACGTGGCGGGCTTTTTCTCGCGACAGGGGCTCGAGGTCACCGAAGACGACTTACTCGAGTTCGTCACGAACCCGGAGCCGGATCCGTCTCGAGACTGACGATCGGAGACCTCGATATTCTCCGAAACGCTCTTTACTGCCGTCTGAAAAGAACGCAACAGTGACGACCGCTCTCGAGTGGCAGTGGCGCTGGCAACCCCTCTCGAGAGCGGACAGTGTCGTCGCGGCGGGCGACGCGGCCTAACCCGGCGACTGCGGCGGCGAACGCTCCCTCCGCTCGTTTTCGATCCGTATCGTCTTCCAGCCGCTGCAGTCGACCCCACGACACGAATGACAGAACCAGACGAACCCGCCGACAGCACCGCTCGTACCGAATCACGGCCGACCGCCGACGAGTTCACCGTCACCCCCTACGCCGTCGAGGGGGAGATCAACTACGAGAAACTCCTCGAGCGGTTCGGTGCCGAGTCGCTCACCGACGAGCAGATCGCTCGCTTCCCCGATCACCCCTTACTCCGTCGCCGAACGTTCTACGCGGGACGCGACGTCGACGACTACCTCGAGGCCGCTGCGGCCAGCGATCCGCACGCGGTCGTCACCGGTCGCGGCCCCTCGGGACCGATGCACCTGGGGCACGTCCTCCCGCTGTACCTCGCGAAGCGGTTCCAGCAGGAGACCGGCGCGACGGTCTATATCCCGCTCTCGGACGACGAGAAGTTCCTCGCGAAGGACCAGTCGTTCGACGCCATCGGCGAGCACACCCGCGAGAACCTACGGGACATCCTCGCCGTCGGCTTCGACCCCGACCGGACGCGGATCATCGTCGACACCGCCGACGCGGACGTGATCTACCCGATCGCGCTTCGCCTCGCGACGCACCTCACGCCGGCCACGGTCGACACCGTCTACGGCGATCAGGACACCGTCGGCCTGCAGTTTTACCCCGCCGTGCAGGCGACTCACCTCCTGCTCCCGCAACTCGTCGCGGGCCGTCGACCGACGCTGGTCCCGATCGCCGTCGATCAGGACCCTCACGTCCGCGTCTGTCGCGACGTCGCCGCGAAGGAGGCATTGCCGGTCGAAAAACCGGGCGCGCTGCTCGGGCGTTTCCTCCCGAGCCTCGAGGGGCCAGGGAAGATGAGTTCCTCCGGCGATGCGCCGTCGATCGAACTCACCGCAGACCCCGAAACGGTCGCCGAGACGATCCGAACGCACGCGTACACTGGCGGTCGGGCGACCCTCGAGGACCACCGTGAGAACGGCGGTGATCCGACCGTCGACGTTCCCTTTCAGTACCTCCGATTCTTCTTCGAAGCCGACGACAAGCGGCTTGAGCGGATCGCCGCCGACTATCGAGCGGGCGAACTGCTCAGCGGCGAGTTGAAGGAAATCGCGATCGAGCGGATCACCGACTTTCTCGACGCACACCAGCGCCGGCGCGGGGAACTGGGACCGCTCGAGACCGAGCTCGATCCCTTCCGGCTGACCGACGGGGAGCGGCGACGGGCGCTCGAGCGGGCGGGCGTGCCGACGGGCCTCGAGCCGTGAGCGTATTCGATCCGTTCAATCCGCCGACGCACGGCGGCCCCGAACGCCTTAGTGGCTCGCTCTCGCGGGAACGCGTATGAACGTCGGGATCATTTCGGACACCCACGACAACGCCGAGGCGACCGAGCGCGCGACGGAGATCTTCCGGGAGGAGGGCGTCGAGACCGTCGTCCACTGCGGCGACTTCGTCGCGCCGCTGATGGTCCCCTACTTCGACGAGTTCGAACTCCACGGGGTCCTCGGGAACAACGACGGTGACGTGGCCAACCTCCGGGCCGCGTTCGACGGACTGGGCGGCGAGAGCGAACTCCACGGCCGGTTCGCCGACCTCGAGTTCGATGGCCTCTCGTTTGCAGTGCTCCACGGCGAGAGCAAAGCCGAAGTCGAAGCGATCGCCGCCGGCGAGACCTACGATTTCGTCTGCTACGGCCACCATCACGAGCGCGAACTCTCGGAGGAGGGCCGAACGACGGTACTCAACCCTGGTGCACACTTCCTGACGAAGTCCGAGGACGACCGTACCGTGGCGATCCTCGACACGCGCTCGGAGTCGGTGGAGTTTCGCTCGGTTCTCGGCTAGGCCCGGATTCGACCGCCGCGTGACTCGAGATAGCCGCGTGCGTCGGTGCCACGACTCACCCGGTGCTCGCGGACCAAGCGCTTAACCTCACCCAGCCAGTAGCAGACTGTATGCAGCACGTGAAGATTCCGCAGGACCGCATCGGCGTTCTCATCGGCGAAGGCGGCGAGACGATGCGCGAGATCGAGGCGGAGGCCGAAGTACGGCTCGACATCGACTCGGAGAACGGCTCCGTCGCCGTCGAGACGGTCGGCGACCCCGTGCTCGGCCTCAAGGGCCCGGAAATCGTTCGCGCGATCGGCCGCGGCTTCGCACCCGAGGACGCCCTGCGACTGCTCGAGGACGACATGATGTTGTTCGACGTCGTCGATATCGACGCCGCCGCGCGCAACAAAAACGACATGAAACGCAAGAAGGGTCGGCTCATCGGTGAGGGCGGCCGAACTCGCGAACTGATGGAAGAGCTGACTGGAGCCGACGTCGTCATCTACGGCTCAACGCTGGGCATCATCGGCGCACCCCAGGAGGTCGACGCCGTCCGCAGCGCCGCCGAGATGCTCTTAGACGGCGCGCCACACGGCGCGGTCTACTCCTTCCTCGAGGAGAAACACAACGAGATGAAACACAAGGGGATGGAGTATCACCGGTTCTCCGGCTGATTGCGAGCCGCTATCATCGATCGCTGTCCCGCGGTCGTTCTCGGACGGCGAGTTACGACCGACGGCCGCTGAGGCATCGAGTATTCTTCCGCGAGTCACCGTCGAGTATTCTTCCGCGAGTCACATGTGTTTCGCGAGGTTGTCGGGGAGTTCGACGGACTCCCGGTCACACATGTTCTCGAGGCGACGGGCGATGAGAAACGCGGCCACGTCGCCCGCCGTCGCCACGTACGCGTTGACGAGGTCACCGAGGACGGCCTGCTCGTCGCGTTCAACGTCGACGACGGTCCCGTCACTATCGACGACGAGCCCGTCGACCGACTCGGCACAGTCGACCGCGTCGTCCGGTCCCAGAATGTCTTTCTCCCGGTCGATCGCGGCCTGAATCAGTGCGGTGTAGCCGGGAGGTTCGTTCGTCATGGACATGGATTACACGCTCTCGAGCGTCGCGTCGGACGCGCGGTTACAGCGACTCATTGGTGATGACCTCGATGGCGATACTCTGATGGTGGACGTCCTGGCGCATGAGCGACCGCGGATCGTCGCTCCACAGCGGGTTCGGCGTCGCGATCTCTCCGTAGCTGTAGAACCCGGCGACCGGAACGTCCGCCCCGACGCGCTCTCTGACGATGTCGAGTTCGGCGTTGCGAGTCTCCTCGTCCGATAGGTGAAACCACCGGCAGTTGCAATCGAACACCAGGACGGCCGCGATGTCCTCTGGACCGCCAGCGGCCGTCAGCGCCCGATCGACAGCGGTCTCGACGCCGTCGAGGACCGCGTCGGCCGACGTATCCATGACGGTCAGTTCCTGGCCCTCCTCGAGCGGTTGCTCGCCGACGATCATCGATCCCTCCGCCTCGTCGACCTCGGTGAGCATCGCGATGTGGTTCTCGTCCCCGTCGTCGTCCGTTCCGAGCGGATGGGTCAGCAGGAAGTGTTCCTGGGTCACCCGGTCGCCGTAGCGGTCGCGGTAGGCCTCGAGCGCGGGTTTGCCGTCGAGTTCGTAGAGGCGGTTCTCCTCGGCTCTCGTCACGGTGAACGTGTGCTCGGTCTCGCGGAGGCCGTTGGCAACGCCGATGCCGGTCTTGACGTCGACGTCCATCGCGGCGACCGTCATCGAATCCTGCACTGGTTCGCCGTCCCGGTAGACCCACGTCGAGTCGAGTTTCCAGTCGTCGGCCGCGAATCCGCCGGAAATATGCGCCCAGCCCAGCGCGTCCTGGACGCCGATCAGCGCCCACTCCTTGCTACCGGTCAGGCCGGGTCCGAACGCGTTCACGAGCAGTTTCGGGTACCAGCGCCGGCGGTCCGACTCGGACGTCGATACCGTCGTCGGAATGGCCCCATCGCCGAGTTCGTCCACGGCCGCCGAGGCCGCTTCCATTCCCGTTTGTCTCGGATGCTCGTCGAATCCCGATGCGGATCCGATACCGGGACGAATGCCGTCGCCCGCGAGCGCGAGCACGACGACGCTCTCCGTGTACGACTGGGCGTGGGCGATTTCACCGGCCGTCGAACAGCCGACGATCGGACAGTCGAGGCGGTCCTCGATACCGCCGAGTAACGCGGTCTGGTCGTACTCGCTCGAGCCGAATGCGTACGCGAGCCGTTCCTCACCGTCGAGGTCGTCTCGTGCGGCGCGGGCTGCGCGTCGGCCGGCCGCCGTCGGGTCGTCGTCGGTCGCGTGGCCGACTCCGGCGAGAATCTCGCTCATCGATACTACTGCCAAGGATGGGGGCACATTCATATAAACATACTGTCCGTCCCATCTGCAGCGACGTCTACTCCGACTCGAGACGGCGAAGAGACGCGGAGACAGTTCGAACGCGGCCCGCCCGCGAGTGGCCCTCGACGGCCCACAATGACTATGCCGTTTCGTTACTATCTGCAAGCCAATGTCCGATCTCGACCCGCTGTCGGACACTGACGCCGTCGAGGCCGTCTTGGCAGATGAGCCGTCGGCCACCCGGGACGGCCTGCTGGTGGCGCTGGCGTCTCACCGGGGCCGTTCGACAGCGGAGATCGCCGCGCTCACCGGGCTCTCGACCGACGCCGTCGAGCGATGGGTCGAGAGCCTCGACGTCGACGATCCGCCGACGGGGACGGACGACGTCGACGACAGTGGCGACGATGGCACCGATCAGTCTCGATCAGAAGTCATCGACGCCGCCGTCCGATCGTTCGTCAAGTCGGAAACGATCGAGGGGATTACGGAGTCGGTGACCGACATCGCGGACGAATTCTTCGATACGACCACAGTCGCCGTCTACCGGTACGACGGACTCCGATCCGAACTCGTCCCAGAGGTCGTCACGCCCGAGGCCGAAGCCCGCTTCGAGATCGAACCGATTACCGACGGTGTGGACCCGTGGTGGTCGTCGTTCCGATCGGACGAACCAACCACCGTAGCGTCGACCGAACTCGTCATCCCGTCTGAGACGTTGGGAATCGTCCGACTCGGGGACGTCGACGCTGACGCGGTGAGCGAGATCGATGTCCGAACGTTCCGGCCGATCGCGACGGCGGCGGTCGGTGCGATCGAGCGCCGCCGCCGGATCCGATCGCTCGAGGACGACCGCGCCGAACTCAAGGGCAAAAACAAGGACCTCCAGGACTTCGCGAACATCGTCTCGCACGACCTGCGGAACCCGCTGTCCGTCGCTGAGGGCTACCTCGAGATGGCCGTCGAGACCGGCGACGAGGAGTACGTTCAGGAGGTCAAAGACGCCCACGAGCGCATCGATCGGATCATCGAGCACACGCTGACCCTGGCTCGGCAGGGCCAGGGGATCGACGACGCGGAACCGGTCAACCTCGACTCGGCCGCTCGACGGGCCTGGGGAACCGTCGAGACGCCCGATGCGACGCTCCGCGTCACGGACTCGATGACGTTCGATGCCGACCCGGATCGGCTTCGACAGTTGCTGGAGAACCTCTTTCGGAACGCTGTAGAGCACGGCTCTCCGAGCAGTCAGTCAGCAGCCGACGACAGTGTAGAACCTGGCTCTCCGAGCAGTCGGCCGGAGGCCGGCGACGACAGTGACGGAAGCGGAGCGGACGACGGGGTCGTCGTCACGGTCGGAACGATCGGCGACGGTGACGGGTTCTTCGTCGCCGACGACGGCCCCGGAATTCCGGCCCCGGAGCGGTCCCGAATCTTCGAGCGCGGGTACACCGACAGCGACGACGGGACCGGTTTCGGACTCCATATCGTCCGCGAGATCGTCGACGCCCACCGCTGGAATCTTTCCGTGACCGACGGCGACCACGGCGGTGCCCGATTCGAGATCGACGGCGTGTGAAAAACTCCCGTACGGAACGGGGGTCGCCCGTACCACAAACGAAAACCTTATATAGAACAACAAACAATCGTTCCCTTGACTATGGCTCAACAGCAGATGGGCAACCAGCCCCTTATCGTACTCTCGGAGGACAGCCAGCGAACCTCCGGGGAGGACGCGCAGTCGATGAACGTGCAGGCCGGGAAGGCCGTCGCCGAATCGGTTCGGACGACGCTCGGCCCGAAGGGGATGGACAAGATGCTCGTCGACTCCTCGGGCAACGTCATCGTCACGAACGACGGTGTCACCCTGCTCTCGGAGATGGAGATCGATCATCCCGCGGCCGACATGATCGTCGAAGTCGCCGAGACGCAGGAAGAGGAAGTCGGTGACGGTACGACGAGCGCCGTCGTCGTCGCCGGCGAACTCCTCAGCCAGGCCGAGGACCTCCTCGACCAGGACATCCACGCGACCACCCTCGCCCAGGGGTACCGAGAGGCCGCCGAGGAAGCCACCGCGGCTCTCGAAGAGATCGCCATCGACGTCGACGAGGACGACACCGAGATCCTCGAGCAGATCGCCGCGACGGCGATGACCGGCAAGGGCGCGGAGAACGCCAAGGACCTCCTCTCGTCGCTCATCGTCGAGGCCGTTCGCGCGGTCGCCGACGACGACGGCGTCGACACGGACAACATCAAAGTCGAGAAGGTCGTCGGCGGCTCGGTCGAGAACTCCGAGCTCGTCGAGGGCGTCATCATCGACAAGGAGCGCGTCTCCGAGAACATGCCGTACTTCGCCGAGGACGCCGATGTCGCGATCGTCAACGGCGATCTCGAGATCAAGGAGACCGAGATCGACGCCGAGGTCAACGTCACCGACCCCGACCAGCTCGAGCAGTTCCTCGAACAGGAAGAGGCACAGCTGCGCGAGATGGCCGAACAGGTCGCCGACGTCGGCGCTGACGTCGTCTTCGTCGACGGCGGTATCGACGACATGGCCCAGCACTACCTCGCACAGGAGGGCATCATCGCCGTCCGTCGCGTCAAGTCCAGCGACCAGGCCCAGCTCGCTCGCGCGACCGGTGCCTCGCCGGTCTCGAGCGTCGACGACCTGACCGAGGACGATCTCGGCGCTGCCGGCAGCGTCGCACAGAAGGAGATCGCCGGCGACCAGCGCATCTTCGTCGAGGACGTCGAGGACGCGCGCGCCGTCACCCTGATCCTCCGCGGTGGCACCGAGCACGTCATCGACGAGATCGACCGCGCCGTCGAGGACTCGCTGGGCGTCGTCCGGACGACCATCGAGGACGGCAAGGTGCTCGCCGGCGGCGGCGCACCCGAGATCGACGTTTCGCTCTCGCTGCGCGACTACGCCGACTCCGTCGGCGGCCGCGAACAGCTGGCCGTCGAGGCCTTCGCCGACGCGCTCGAGGTCATCCCGCGCACGCTGGCCGAGAACGCGGGCCTCGATCCCATCGACTCGCTGGTCGAGCTTCGCAGCGCCCACGACGGCGGCGACACCGCTGCCGGTCTCGACGCCTACACCGGCGACACCATCGACATGGACGCCGAGGGCGTCTACGAGCCGCTCCGCGTGAAGACCCAGGCCATCGAGTCCGCCACCGAGGCGGCCGTCATGCTGCTCCGCATCGACGACGTCATCGCCGCGGGCGACCTCGCGGTCTCCCACGACGACGACGACGAAGACATGCCCGCCGGCGGCCCCGGTGGCATGGGCGGCGGCATGGGCGGTATGGGCGGCGGCATGGGCGGCATGATGTAAAACTAAATTTTGCTCTGCGGGCCGCCTTCGGCGGCCCTCGGCAAAATTTAGTATAAAAGCACTCCTCCCTCCGTTCACTCCGCTCACATCGGTCGTCGGCCCGCTCGGGCCTGCGGCCCTCGCGGCGAGGAACGGAGGACGCCGCTCGTATCGACCCGCCGTTTCGACTAGCCCATCTCGATTCCACCGAGTCGGCCCATTTCTCCATATTTCGTTGTCGCTCCCGAATCCCGTCTTTCGGATTCGTTCGTCGTTCGTATAGCTCTGCTCTCATCGAACCCACCCTCGAGCGATGACCCCCTCGCGACCGGTCCCCACGCAACGCTCATGTGCTTTTCTCTACAAGTGGTGGCCGTGACGAAAGACGCCGACAGAAAGCGCGACGTCGCGACGGCCTTCGGGGACGCCGCGGACGGCTATCGGGACGGTGCCGTCCTCAAGGAGGGCGCCGACCTCGAGCGACTCGTCGACTGGTGTGCGGACGCGACGCGGGTCCTCGATGTGGCCACCGGTGGCGGTCACGTCGCCGGTACCCTCGCCGACCGCAGTGTGTCCCGCGTCGTCGCGGCGGATCTCTCGCCGGAGATGGTCGCGACGGCGACGGCCGAGTACGACGGGCTCGAGGGAGCCGTCGTCGACGCCGAGCGACTGCCCTTCTCGTCGGACGGCTTCGACGCGGTCACCTGCCGGTTCGCCGCGCATCACTTTCCGGATCCCGAAGCGTTCCTCGCGGAGGTCGAACGCGTGCTCGCGCCGGGTGGTGTACTCGCGCTTGAGGACCTCTGCGTCCCGGCCGATCCCGAGTTAGCGGCGTACGTGAATCGAATCGAACGGCTCCGCGATTCGGGCCACGTCGAGACCTACTCCCCGGCGCAGTGGCTCGACTGGCTCGCGGAGACGGGGCTGACGGTCGACGCGGTCGAGGAAACGAGTCGGCGACTCGAGGTCGACGCGTGGCTCGATCGCATGGACGTACCGGCTGCCGATCGGCGAGCGATCCGAACCCTGCTGTCCGATGCGCCGGACGGTCTCGAGGAGGCGTTCGAGTTTCGGTACGAGTCCGACGGCGACGGGGAGCGGCTCGCGTCGTACCGGACAGGCGTCGTGTTGCTCCGGGCGACGGCCTGATCGTCTCCGAGTCAATTGTCGTCGGAGCGATGCTATCGGATCGTATAACGGATGCTCTCGTCTCGCACGCATCCGTCGATTCACGACGAATTAAGTACGAGCCCGCAATATTCGCCAGTATGAACACGCTTCTTCTGGACAGCGACGACGTCGACGAGTTCGCGCGACTGTCCGACGTCATCGATGCGGTCGAACAGGCATTCGCGGCATTCGAACGCGGTGACTCCCAAATGCCCGCGAAGTCCTATATCGACCTCCCGCAGTACAACGGCGACTTCCGGTCGATGCCCGCCTATCTCGACACGGGCGACTGGGACGCCGCGGGGCTGAAGTGGGTCAACGTCCACCCCGACAACCCGGCGGATCACGACCTCCCGACGGTGCTGGGGACGATGATCTACTCCGATCCCGAGACCGCCTTCCCGCTGGCGATCATGGACGGGACGACGCTCACGATGAAGCGGACGGGGGCCGCCGCGGCCGTCGCCACCGACTACCTCGCCGTCGCGGACGCCTCAAGCCTCGGCCTCGTCGGGGCCGGCGTTCAGTCGTACACCCAACTCGAGGCGATCAGCGAGGTCCGATCGATCGAAGAGGTCGTCGTCTCGGACCCCGACGAGGAACGCGTTCAGCGGTTCGTCGAGGCCTTCGCCGACCGGTTCGACGTTCGGGCCGGCTCGATTTCGGAGGCGGGTCACTGCGACGTGCTCTCGACCGTGACGCCCGTCGAGGACCCGATCGTCGGACTCGAGGACGTCGGCGAGCGCACGCACATCAACGCGATCGGAGCCGACGCCGAGGGGAAACACGAACTGGAAGACGAGCTGTTGGGCGCGGCGCGGATCGTAATCGACGACCACGAGCAGTGTACCCACTCGGGCGAGATCAACGTCCCCTACGGCGAGGGGATCCTGACCGACGCGGACATCCACGCCGAGATCGGCGAACTCGTCGTCGATGCGGCGGCGGGCCGGACCGACGAGACCGGTATCACCGTCTTCGATTCGACCGGGCTTGCGATTCAGGACGTCGCGGCCGCCCGGGTCGTCTACGAGACCGCCCGCGAGAACGACGCCGGATACGGGTTCGGGATGATCGATACCGGTCAGTAGGCGGTCCGTTCGCCGGCCGTTAGGTCATCGACGCGACCCGCATCCGTTCTCGACCGAAACTCGTCCGTCTCGATCAATGTGCCGTCCATCTCGACCGTTAGTCGTCCGTCTCCGTCGCGCGGGGCCGTTCACCGGTGTCGCGTCCGAACGCCGTTTCGCGGAGGTCGGCCTCGATCGCCTCGAGCGACCGTCCCTTCGTCTCGGGGACGAGCCGATAACAGAAGACCAGCGCGAGCAGGGAGAGAGCGCCGTACAGCCAGAACGTCCCCGTCTGGCCGACGACGTCGATCAGCCGGAGGAAGGTCAGCGAGACGAGCAGGTTGCCGGCCCAGTTGACGACGGTGACGACGCCCATCGCCGTGCCGCGGACCTCCATCGGGTAGATCTCGGAGATCAGTAGCCAGAAGACCGGTCCGAGCCCGATCGCGAAGAACGCGACGTACAACATCAGGCTCCCGGTCGCGATCCAGCCGATCGCGCCCGAGAGACCGGGCAGGTAGAACGCGATCCCGAGGACGGCGAGCATGACGGTCATCCCAGCCAGCCCCGTGAGCAACAACGGACGGCGGCCGGAGCGGTCCATCAACACCACTGCGACGACGGTCATGACGACGTTGACGACGCCGATCCCGACGGTCGCGAGGATCGAGGCGGTGTCCGCGAACCCGGTCGACTCGAGGATCGTCGGCGCGTAGTACATGACCGTGTTGATGCCGGTAACTTGCTGGAACGCCGCCAGGCCAATGCCGACGATCAGCATCGGTCGTACCCACGGCTCGAACAGGTCACGAAGCGTTCCGGACTCCGTTCGGACCGTCTCCTCGATCTCGCGGAGTTCGTTCTCGACCTGACTCTCAACGCGGGTACTGGCGAGGACCTCGCGGGCGTCGCTCTCGCGACCGTGCTCGTAGAGCCAGCGGGGGCTCTCGGGCATGAACAGCATGCCGGCGAACAGGACTGCGGCGGGGACCATCCCGAGGCCGAGCATCCAGCGCCACTCGCCGCCGCCGGCGAACGCGAAGTTCACGAGGTACGCGATGAGGATGCCGCTGGTGATCGTCAGCTGGTTCAGCGAGACCAGCGATCCGCGGATCTCCGGCGGTGAGATCTCCGAGATGTACAGCGGACCGACGACCGAGGCGAATCCCACGCCGATCCCGTCGACGATCCGACCGACGATCAGTATCTCGACGGTCGGCGCGATCGCCATGATGAGTGATCCGACGAAGAAGACGACGGCTCCGACGAGGATGAGGCGTCGTCGACCGAGCCGATCCGCGAGCCGACCGCCCAGCGCCGCCCCGACGATCGCGCCGATCATCGCCCCGCTGACGATGATCCCCTCGATCAATGAGGCGTTTATCGAATATCCGAACACGGTCGCCAGCTCGAACGTGTTTCGAATGTATAACATCGCGCCCGAGATGACGCCGGTGTCGAACCCGAACAGTAGTCCGTTGAGCGCGGCCAATGCCGCGACGACGTAGATGAACGAATTCCGGCCGCTGCCGGTCGCTCCTGTGCGTGTCGTTGACATCGATACTATGTAGAAATATTGTTTCAAACCGTAGTTAACAAATCTAACGATACGCGACCTCACGTGCGGGGGTGGGGTGGTCGCGTCCGGCGCGCTACACGGGTCGGTTTCGGCGGTCCGAACGTGGATCGGCGGTTCCGGCCCGAATCGATGCCGGCGGGTCCGCTGGGGCTCGGTCAGGGTTCGATCCGCCGCGGAATCGAACCCGTCATCGACAGTTCGTCGGCGTAGTGGACGATCGGATCACCGATCGGCGCCGGTAACCCGTTGGCCTCGAGCATCGCGTTCTCGTGGATCGTCACCGCGGCTGGCTGGAGCGGCCACGGGTCGTGTGCGATCTCGCCGGCCAGGACGCTGTCAGCGTTCGGAGCGTAGAACCGACGACGCGCCGTGAGCCAGTGTACGAGCGTGTCTGGCTCGGCGGTGAAGACCTCGCCGTCGGGGCGGTAGGTCGCGGCGAACCTGGCCGGAGCGCCGCCCGTCGCCTCCGTCTCCCGGCGTTCGCTTTCGAAGGTCACGTGATTCGCTTCGGTGGCGCCGACCCGCATTCGAGCGCGATAGACGGGCAACCTCGTCGTCCGGCCGACGGTCGCGGCGACCAGCGGGTTCCCGACATCGATACTGAAGAAAAACAGGCCGGGGTCGCCCCGATACCGGACGTACGTCCGGACGTTGAGTTCTGCAAAGGCCAGTCGCGTAATCGATGGCGTCCCGCGAAGTCCCACGTTCGTGAGCACGAACGGGAGCACGCTCACCCAGGCGTGACCGTCCCGCGTCTCGAGCGTTAACTGGCCGGGAACGTGCGGGCGAAGGTCGTCCGGATCGACTGGCCAGTGGACGAACAATCCGTCACGCCAGGTCATCGAGGCGACGTGCGGTGCTTTCGGCGACGACTCATCTGCGAACGTCCATCGAAAGGGATCCGTACGTTGTGCGTTCATCCTCGAAGCGAACAGGTGCTGTCGAAACCCTACGATGAACCCGCGTATAAACTAGATAGCTTGCTTTCAGATCCGATGGCGATTCGGTCGAACCGCCGTCAGTCGGCCGGATCGACCGCGGACTCGTCGGACCGCTCGAGGGTGACGCCATCCGAGCCGTCGTCGCCGCTATCGGTCGATCTGAGTCCCGCGATCACCTGATCGGTCGCGTCGGTCGCCCGTAACACCAAGACACCGAACCCGATCCGGGCGAGAATGTCGAGATACGCGGCGACGAAGATACCGCTGAACGCGTCGAGCAGTCCCAGCCCCTGTCGCGAGACGAACCCCATAACGAGGTAGAACACCCAGAGCAAGAGCAGCAGGTTCCGGAGTTTGCCGTAGAGGAGGACTCGTTCACCGCTTTGCTTGCCGGAGCGTTTCGTGAGCGGCCAGATCATTAGGACGACGATCCCCACGAGAGAGACGATCGTGACGATCCCAGCGACGGTGTTCAACGGGGGATCGACGAGATAACGGACGGCCGACGACCCGACCCACGCCACGCTCAGGACGGTCGCGACGGCCAGTTGTCGTCTCGTCGCGCCGGCAATCAGCCCGGCGATGAAGACCATGATCGGCGTCGCGATCACGTAGTCGGCGTACCGGGTCATCGGGATCGGATCGCCGCCCGCCGTCGTGATGCGGAACAGTTCGATCGACATGCCGAAGTTCGCGAGTGCGAGCGTTCCGCAGAGGATCGGCACGGGGAGGTAGTATCGCCGTTTTCCCGCTGGCATCCGGGCGACCCATACGAGGAAGCAGAGGGTCGCTACCGTCATCGCGTAGAACGCGAACTGGTAGAGTTGAAGTTCGGGTATCATTGCGACTCACCTCCCTGTCCCGCCGGGGCCACGGTCGAACCGGCCGGCGACGACGAGACGGTGAACTCGTCGACGGCGTCGGCGAGATCCGCGGCCCGCTCGTCTAGTCGCGTCGCCTCGGCGGAGACGTCGGTAATCGTCGCGGTCGTCTCCTCGGCGGCCGCCGCGACCTGCTCGGCCTGCGACGTCGTTTCGTTCGCGACGCTCGCGACGTCCTGGACGATCGTCGCCAGCTCTTCGGCGGAGCTGGCCTGTTCGTCCGTCGCCTGGTCGATCTCTTGGACGCCGGACGTCACCTGTTCGATCTCCGTCGCGATCCGGTCGAGTTTGGTCGAGAGCGAGTCCACTCGTTCAGTCGCCGACCCGATCGTCGACTCGGCTTCCTCGATCTGCGTCGCACTCTCGGTCGCTCGCTGTTGTATCGATTCGATCATGATTTCGACATCCTCGACCGCCGTCTGGGTCTGCTCTGCGAGTTCCTTGACCTCGTCGGCGACGGCTTGGAACCCGTCGCTCTCGCTCGAGGCGCTCTCCGATCGCGCGGACTCGATGGCCGCGTTCAACGCGAGCATGTTGGTCTGGCCGGCAATCTCGTCGATCAACTCGACGATCTCCTGGATCTGTTCGGCCTCCTCGTCCAGCGTTCGGATCGTCTCCGCGACGGCTTCCGTCCGGTCGCTGGCCGCGTGCATCTCCGCGGTCGTCTCCGTCGCCGCCTGCTGACCGTCCGATGCCAGTTCGTCGACCTGGCTCGACTGCTCGGCGATGTTACTCGTCGCGGCGGCGACCTCTTCGACGGTCGCGGACATCTCCTTGACCTCGGTTGTCGCCACCGACAGGTCCTCGGCCTGCTTCGAGGATCCGTCCGAGATCTCCTGGACCGACGTGCTGACCTCCTGGCTGGCCCGTCGGATCTCGTCGGAACTGGTCTGGACCTCGGTACTCGTCCTGGCGACCTCCGCCGAGATCGTCTTGACCTGTGCGACCGCGGTCTCCAGATCGGCGATCATCTCGTTGAACGCCTCGGCGATCGACACCATCGCCTCGTGGTCCGTTTCGGGCTCCAAGCGCTTCTCGAGGTCGCCGTCGGCACACGCTGCCATGACCTCGCTGTAGCGTTCGGCCTCGGCCTCGAGTTCGCGGTTGCGCTTTTCGGTCCGTTCCTGAGCCTCGCGGGCGCGTTCGCGCTGGTCTTCGAGATCGACGAGCGTCTCCCGCAACGAGTCCCGCATCGACGCGAACGAAGCGTAGAGGCTCCCGACCTCGTCGACCCGATCGGTCTCGAGGTCGACCGAAAGGTCGCCGTCGCCCATCCGTTCGGCCTTGTTCGCGAGCCGGCGGAGATACAGCGAAATGTTGCCGCCGAGGACGACCCCGACGAGTCCGAGATGGAGGACGAAGAGCAAGAGGACTGCGAGTAGCGACGACGTCGCCGTTTGTTGTGGTCCGTAGACGGCCGCTGCCGTCTCGTAGGTCGTCACCGTCAGCGATTCGCCGCCGGCATCGATCGTCGCCGCCGTCGCCGCGAACTCCGTCTCGGAGCCCTCGGGGACGCCGGTCGAGACGCCGTCGTCGCTCGGTGAGACCGCGGCGAGCACCGTCTCGTCACCGACCGACGCCACCTGACCGACCGCCGCGATCGTCTCGCCGTCGGCGTTCGTGACGACCGTGCGACGCGACTCGCCTTCGGTCTCGAGGACCGATGCGAACGCGGCGGTCGAGGCGGAGACGGCCACGTACCGTTCGTCGTCGCCCTCGACGCTCGAGACGAACGAGAACACGGACTCGTCGCTCGTTATCGCCTCGTGAGTGGCGCTGGGTCCGTCGGTGGCACCCTGTACGCCGGCCGTCTCGAAGACGTTCTCCCCGACGGCAGCGTCCGCACTGCTCGCGAGGACGTCGCCGTCGCCGTCGAGATAGTGAATCTCCGCGATTCGATCCTCGCGGGCGGACTGTACCGTCGCGAGTCGGTCACTGATCTCGTCGGACGTTCCCGTTCGGACGGTCGCGTCCGCGGTGAGCCCGTCCGTCGTTTCGGCAGTGGTCTCGAGCCAGGCCGCCGCGACGTCACTGCGGTCGTCGGTTCGATCGCTGAAGTGCTCTTCCGCCGCCGGGCCGACCGTGCCGGAGACGTGACCGAAAAAGAGCGCCGAGACGGCGATCGTCAGCACGATGACCAACAGGAAAATCAGGCCGATCTTTACACTGTACGTTTCTCTGAACCGATCGGGGAACTTGTCCTCGAGTGCCATAATGTCAACTGAGTGGTCGAGCAGCGTCGCACTGCTCGATGCCTTCGTTACCTTTGCTCACCCGTCCCAGTTGAATGTATCGGTCGAACTGATTGTCACGAGAGATAGTCATTCACTATCCCGTATCAATAGTCTGTACAGGCGGTCTCGACCGGATAGCTCTCCAGCCCTAAAAGTATCAAATAAACACAGTACGAGTTTTAGTCAGATGATAAAGCGTGTACTGACTCGGTAGACGGTCGAGTGAGAAAATCATCGTTGAAGAGTACTGGCCCAATCGCGGAGACGACCGACGGTCAGTCGTCGATTTCGATCGCCGGTCGGCCGGGTTCCGCGTTCGTGAGGACGTCGTCGTCGGCGTCGTCGGCGTGAACGACGCGAACCGGCGCGTCGAACTCGCGCTCGATCAGCCACGCTGCGGACTCGAGGGCCGCGAACTCCGCGTCCGGATCGAGGGTCGTCGAGAGCGCCTCCCGTTCGGCCTGCAGGTCCTGGCCGTAATCGGCCGCGGCGTCGCCCTGCTCGCGGATGTGTGACTCGCCCATGAGTTCGCCGATCAGGTTGTCGGCGTCGCTCTCGATCGCGATATCGAGGGCGTCGTACTTCCACTCGGGCGCGATGACGACGTCGATCCCGGTGGGGTCTTCGATCCCAGCGACCTCGACGATGTCGCGGATGTCCTCGCGAGTGTTTTCGACCAGTCGGCGGCGCTTGGCGACGTAGTCGCGGTCGACCTCGGCGGTCGGCCACTCGGCGTTCGCGACGAACCCGTCGCCGCCCAGCGTTTCGTACAGCTCCTCGGCGATGTGGGGCGCAACCGGCGAGAGCAGGCGGACGACCGCGGAGAGCCCCCGCTCGTACGTCTCGGGGTGGGGTTCGGTATAGTCGACGTACTGCCGCAGCGTTCGGACGAGGTCCTGCGTTTCGCGCAGCGCCTTGTTGAACGTCAGATCGTCGTACTCGCCGCTGGCGATGGCGATCGTCGCGTCGATCTCCGCGTCGACGTAGCTCGCGATGGCGTCGTCGTCGCCGTCGGGTTCCTCGGCGACGTATCCCTCAATCAGCCCCTGCAGCCGCTCGAGGAAGGCGTACGTCGATTGGACACCCTCCTCGCTCCAGTCGAAGTCGCGTTCGGGCTGGGCGGCCTGCATCATGAACAGGCGCGCGGTGTCGGCCCCGTACTCCTCGACGATCCGCTGGGGCGAGACGACGTTCCCCTTGGACTTGGACATCTTTTCGCCCTCGAGTTGGACCATCCCCTGTGCCAGCAGGTTCGTGAAGGGCTCTCGGTGCTCGAGGCCCTCGTGGTCGGCCAGCACCTTCGTGAAGAACCGGGAGTACAGCAGGTGCATCACGGCGTGTTCGATGCCGCCGACGTACTGGTCGACCGGCATCCAGTCGTTCGCCTTCTCGCGGTCGAACGGCGCGTCCTCGAGGTCGGGCGAGACGTACCGCAGGAAGTACCACGAGGAGTCGACGAAGGTGTCCATCGTGTCGGTCTCGCGGGTCGCGTCGGCCCCGCACTCCGGACACGTGGTCTGTTGCCACTCCTCGGCGGCGTCCAGCGGGTTACCGGTCGTGTTGATGAACTCGGGGAGTTCGACCGGCAGGTCTTCCTCGGGGACCATCACGGGGCCGCAGTCCGAACAGTGGATGACCGGAATCGGCGTGCCCCAGTAGCGCTGGCGGGAGATCCCCCAGTCGCGAAGCTGATACTGCGTGGCTTCCTCGGCGCTATCGATCTCCTCCGTGAGCCGTTCGCGGGCCGTCTCGCTGTCCAGCCCGCTGTACTCCCCGGAGTTGATCAGGACGCCGTCCTCGGTGTAAGCCCCTTCGCTCACGTCAGGGGCGGTCGGCTCCTCGTCGCCCTCGGGCTCGGGGGCAATGACGGGCCGGATCTCGATGTCCATCTTCTCGGCGAAGGCGTGGTCGCGCTCGTCGTGGGCCGGCACGGCCATCAGCGCGCCCGTTCCGACGTCCGAGAGGACGAAGTCGGCGACGTAGACCGGAATCTCCTCGCCGGTGGCGGGATTCGTCGCGGTCAGGTCCGTCTCGACGCCGTTCGGTTCGTCGCCGTCCGGATCCGCCTCGTGGTGAACGAACTCGTGGATCTCGTCGTCTTCGGCGGCCAACTCCTCGCTGATCGGGTGATCCGGCGCGAGCGCGAAGAAGGTCGCGCCGTGGATCGTGTCGACGCGAGTGGTGAAGGCCTCGACCGGGCCGTAGCCCTCGATATCGAAGTCCAGTTCGGTCCCGTACTGTCGGCCGATCCAGTTGCGCTGCATCTGTCGCACCGAGTTCGGCCACCCCTCGAGGTCGTCGATCGCCTCGAGCAGGTCGTCGGCGTACTCGGTGATCTTCAGGAACCACTGCTCGAGTTCGCGCTGTTCGACGGGCGTGTCACAGCGCCAGCAGAGTTCGGCCTCGCCCTCGACCTGCTCGTCGGCGAGGACGGTCTCGCAGTGGGGACACCAGTTGACCTCGGCGTCGCGGCGCTCGACCAGTCCCTCCTCGTGGAACCGGGAGAAGAGCCACTGGTTCCACTGATAGTAGTCGGGCGTGCAGGTGGCTATCTCTCGGTCCCAGTCGTAGCCGAAGCCCATCGCGGTCATCTGGTCGCGCATCGTGTCGATGCAGTCGAAGGTCCAGTCGCGAGGGTTCGTGTCGCGCTCTTTGGCCGCGTTCTCCGCGGGGAGGCCGAACGCGTCCCAGCCCATCGGGTGGAGGACATCGTCGCCGCGCATCCGACGGTAGCGAGCGTACGCGTCCGTAATTGTGTAGTTACGGACGTGGCCCATGTGGAGCTTCCCGGACGGATACGGGTACATTCCGAGGACGTACGTCGGATCGTCGACGTCGTCGGGCGTCCGATAGACGTCCGCGTCGTCCCACGCCTCTTGCCAGCGCCGTTCGACCGTCGCGTGGTCGTATCCCGCGTCGCTCATTTGCTTATATACCAATAGGGCGGGACGCCACCCTATACCTTTCCATACCGTGGCCCGCCGCCCGTCGAGCGACGCCAGTCTCGCCGCTCGAGAACAACGTTTCCGGCGACCCGCTGCCGGCTCGAGCTCGCGGGCGAACTCGCACGCGAGACGCCCGCCGACGGTTCCGGGAAGCGGGACGTTTTATTCTCGGCTCGCCCCATATTGGGTCATGGTAACTAACTCCACTGCTTTCGTCACGGGAGCGAGCCAGGGCCTTGGCCGCAAAATCGCCCTCGCGTTCGCCGATGAGGGCGCGAACGTCGCCCTCGCGGCCCGGAGCGACGGGATCGACGAGACCGCGGACCTGATCGACGCGCCCGATCGAACGCTGGCCGTCGAGACCGACGTGACCGATCCCGAGTCGGTAACCGACGCGATCGACGAAACGGTCGCGACCTTCGGCGGGCTCGACTGTCTCGTGAACAACGCGGGGATCGCCGGACCCACCGCGCCGATCGAGGAGACGACCGACGACGAGTGGCTCGAGACGCTGGACGTCAACGTCGTCGGCATCGCTCGTGTCACGAGGGCGGCGGCTCCCTACCTCCGCGAGTCGGAGCGAGGGAGCGTCGTCAACATTTCCTCGATCGGCGGCAAGCGACCGTACGCGAATCGGACCCCCTACGCCGCCTCGAAGATGGGCGTGATCGGGCTGACCCGCGCGCTCGCGGCGGAGTTCGGCGACGACGGCGTGACGGTCAACGCGATCTGTCCCGGTCCGGTCGAGGGCGACCGCATTCGCACCGTCTTCGAACGGCAGGCCGAGAAACAGGGCGTTTCCCCCGAGGAAGTCGAGGACGAAATCCTCGAGAGCCTCATGATCGACGACCTGGTCCCGCCCGAGGACGTCGCCGACATGGCCGTCCACCTCGCGAGTTCGGACTCGCGGCACGTCACGGGACAGGACATTAACGTCTCGTCGGGCGGGGCGTGGTACTGAAACACCGGTTCGAATCGACGGCTCGAGCGACGGGCCGTCGGCGAGCGAGCTACTCGATGTCGATCTGTTTCGAATCTTCGCCGCCCGACACCTTCGGCAGTCGGACCGTCAGCACGCCGTTCTCGAAGCCGGCGGCCACCGACTCCTCGTCGACCGGCTCCGGCAGCCGAATCCGACGACTCGCCGACGTTTCGGTCCGCTCGCGCCGGAGATACGTTCCCTCAGCGTAGGCCTCGTCGTCCGTCCGATTGGCCTCGAGGCGGAGCGTGCCGTCCGAGAGGGTCAACTCGATGTCGTCGGTCTCGTAGCCGGGCAGGTCGGCCGTGACGATATACTCTTCGTCCGTATCGGCGACGTCGACCGGCACCGAGCCCGGTACTTGCAGCCCGCCGGCGGTCATGCCTTCCTCGACCTGCCGGCTGACGCGGTCGAGCATCTCCTCGATTTCGTCGAACGGGTTTCCTCGCATGCGTCGCAGTAGGGTCCCGACGGGGATAAATTCTGCCCGCGGGACGACGACAGAAGGAGCGACTACTCGGGAAGGGTCACGAGCCCGTCGTCGAGGGCGTCGAGCAGGACCTCGCGCGCGTGACCGTCCGGATCGACGCCCTCGTAGACCGCCTGTACCTCGCCGTCGGCGAGGACGAACGTCGTTCGGCTGGTCACGCCGCTGTCGCGCAGTTCGACGTCGAACGCGTCGGCGATCTCCCCGTCGGGATCGGCCAGCAGGTCGAACTCGAGGCCCTCCGACTCGCAAAAGGACCGGTGGGACTCCACGTCGTCGGTCGAGACGCCGTAGACGTCGACGCCGGCATCCCGGTACGTCTCGCGCTCGCGCTGGAACTGGTTCGCCTCGATCGTACAGCCGGGCGTGTCGTCTTTCGGATAGAAGTAGAGGACCGTCGGCTCCTCGAACGCGAGGCTGACGTCCTCTCCGTCCTGATTCGGTGCGGTCACGGTCGGCGCGTCGTCGCCCGCAGCGAGTGGCATATACGTGGTAGCGCGGGACGCGGAGAAACAACTTGCGGTACGGCGAGCGACTCGCCCGCCGCCGGCCGTCTGCGTCGATCGCCGGTTTCCCTCAAGTATCTCTCCGTGATTCACACGCAGTGAGGACTCTCCGAGCGTATTATCGGTCGGCCGTGGTAGCCATGTGTGCACCGTACTCGTGTCCGGGTTGGGGTAGTGGCCATCCTTCAGCCTGTGCAGGCTGAGACGCGTAGTTCGATTCTCGCACCCGGACCTTCTCGCCGTTCCGACGGTCGCCCGTCCCGCCAGTCGTCGCCACACCGCCTCGAGGGGCCGCAATTCCACAGAAACAGCGGGCCGAGCGCCTCGAGCGTGACCCCGATGCGGTCTACTCGACGACGTGCTCGGTATCGTACGAGCCGAGCCGGCGGACCCAGCCGTCCTCGGCGAGGTCTTCGAGTTCTTCGATCGCTTCCGCCGTTCGCGACTCGTACAGTCCGGCCTCGAAGTCGATGTGGAAGACGTAGTCGCCCAGTCGCTGGCCGCTCGGCCGCGACTCGACGCGGGTCAGGTTGATGTCCCGGTCCGCGAACGGCTCGAGCAATTTGAGCAACAGGCCGGGGTAGTTCGCGCTCGGGTAGACCACCAGCGAGGACTTGCCGCCGCCCTTCGAGCGCTCCGCGGCGGGTGCGATCGCGAAGAAGCGCGTCGCGTTCGAGTCCTGATCCTGAATGTCCTCGGCGAGCACCGAGAGGTCGTCGCCGCCGAGAGCCGGATGACCGATGCCCGCCACCGAGGGATCGTCGCGGGCGAACTCGACGCCCTGTGCCGTGCTCGCGACGGCCTCGACGGTGGCGTCGGGGTACTCCCGCTCGAGGTAGGTCCGACACTGGGCCAACGCCTGGGAGTGGCTGGCGACGGTGTCGAACTCCGGACCCTGTGCGAGCAAGGCGTGTCTGATCGGGGTGACGATTTCGCGGACGACGGCGACGTCGTAGTCGGCGACGGCGTCGAGACTCTCCGTCACGGAGCCCTCGATACTGTTCTCGATCGGGATCACACCGCGGTCGTACTCGCCGCTCGCGACGGCGTCGACGATCGCGGTCACCGACTGTCGGAAGTCGATCTCGTCGTCGTCGGCGATCGCACTCGTCGCTCTGTGAGAGTAGGTCCCCTCGGGTCCGAGCGTGACTGCAGCCATTGCCCACCGATAGGAGCGAACGGGTCAAAAGACCGTCGGGTCTCGCGGACTCTCAGACCCGCGCCCGGTCGACGTCGGACGAGCGTCAGTCGTCGGTCGGTGCGTGAGACGGCCCCTCGCTCGAGGCGAGGAAGCCGTCGTCGGTCGCGCGAGCCGCGACGTGGGGCTGGAAGACCCACGCGCACAGCAAGACGATGGGGATCATCGTGGCAGCGACCACGGAGTAGCCGGTGTGGAGGCTCGGCATCATCGGAGCGGCGTAGACCAGCGGGTAGGCGATCCCGCCGACGGTGCCGACGCCGCCGACGACGCCGGCGACGCTGCCCGAGCTATCGGGGAACATCGCCGGGACCTGCGCGAAGATCGCGCCTTCGGCGAACGCACAGCCCATGCCGACGACGAAGCCGGCCGCGACGGCCAGCAACACTCGGCCGGTCATCCCCGCCAGCGTCATCCCGACCATCGCGACGACGATGAAACACAGCGAGACGAACGTCCACTGCTCGCGGTAGCGGCCCGTGAAGATCGGCAGGACGTTCGTCTCGTTGCGGGCGAGACGGTCGCTCATGTAGCCGCCGATCGGGCGCAGCAGGCCGGCCGCGACCGAGAACGTCGCGGCGAACGTGCTCGCGAGCACGAGGTTCTCCGTGTTGAAGCCCTCACGGTAGTAGGTCGCCAGCCAGCCGTTCATCGAGAGCTCGAGACCGAAGCTCATCACGTAGGCCAGTGCGAGCACCACGGTGCCGTAGCGCGTAGCAGTGTAGAGCCAGTCCTTGAGGTTCGCAGTCGACTTGGTCGCCTGTCGTTTCGCGTCGCTCTTAGCGGCTTCACCGATCGTGTAGTAGACGATCGCCAGCAGGATCGAGACGATCCCGGTGTAAAAGAAGGCCGCCCGCCAGCTCGTGTCGAAGATCGGTCCGCTCCAGCTCTCGGTGAACACGCGCGGGAGGACGAGCGCTCCACCCGCCGCGCCGGCGTTTCCGACGCCGGCGTAGATCCCCTCGGCGGTGCCCAGCTCTTCCTCCTCGAACCACTCGGAGACGTGCTGGATGCCGATGACGAAGGTGATCCCGGCCGTCGCGACGATCAGTCGCTCAACGAAGAAGACGGCGTACGATTGGGCGAACGCCGACGCCATCGAGAACACGCCCACGTAGGTCAACACGATGGCGAACACCGTCGGTGCGCCCCAGCGATCGGAGAGCCACCCGGTCAGGATCCGCCCGAACGGCGCGAGCCAGATCGCTGCACTCGCCAGGATCCCGATCTCAGCGACTGAGAGGCCGAACTCGTCGGCCATCGGCCCCGTGAAGGGAGCGAATGAGAACCAGATCAGGAACGAGAAGTTGAACCCGATCGTCGCCAGCACGAGGGTCCGCCACTTGGTCATCCTAATCACGGCTGGTCACCCCCGATCACACCGATACTCATATCTCGCATTTCACCCACCAAATACGAGAATCGGGAGTCATACGTTTGCCCTTCTACCGAAGAACCTTCATCTACTGTCCCTGTCTCCTCATTTACTTCGACGTACATCCACATGGCTCACTCAGGTGGTCCGGCGACTATCGTATAAATCTACTTATTAGCGTCTCCCCAACTATTGGGGCTTGATCCAATAAGAACGACCAGTATTATGCCGTATAGTCTTCGTACAAACGTGCTATTCTCGCCTATTATTGTAATAATGTAAATCCAAGACCAGCGCTGTTGGCAGTTCTTCGGATTCACGCCGATCAACCGATCGCGTCACGACTCGGGGCAAGCGGACTCGTGGGCGCTTTCCGTCGCAGGCGAGACGACAGCGGTGGCCGTATATCCGTTTGCCGCCGACTACCGAGAGAATACGCGTCGGCACATCCGTGTCTCGAGACCCGTCGAACGACACCGCTCGGGACGATTCGCGTCGGAGAAATCTACCGAGTCAACGACTCACTCCTCGAGGTGTTCGATCCCTTTCTTCGAGACGTTCGCCTCCGTGATCTCGCCGGGCATCCAGTCGGGCTTGTCGTCGGGAGCCGTCTCCTCCCACGCCCACCCGTCGTAGATGTGGACCTTGTCCGTGCCCTTCTCTCGGAGTTGCAGTTCGACTCGCTCTGCCTCCTCCTCGCTCGAGCCCGGCTCGAGCCGTCGGGCCGCCTTGAGCGCCGCCTGCCGGGGCGTGTTGCCCGAGAAGACGCTTGACTCGTCACCGCCCGATTCGCGCAGTGCAAAGTTTCGTTTCCCGTCTTCGCGTACCATGAATTTCGCCTCCGTGTCAATTCAGCACACGATCCGACATAAAGATATCCCCACAAATCGACCGACTGCGGCGGTATGTTTAAGTGCATCGCGCACGCTATTCCACCGCACTATCTACAGCACGTGCTCGACGCCGTCTCGTGATTGTCGCTCCGACGCGTGTGTAACAAGATCATTCGTTCGGTCGTCGAAAACACTTAAGTATATCCTACGGCGAAGTTCGGAATAGAATCCCGCGATGGTACGGAAAAAGAAGCTGAGTCCAAGCGGTGCGAAAGACGACGACGGTAACTACCACAACGTCCACCTCAACCTCCACGAGGACGAACTCGAGGTCGCGGGCATGGATATCGGCGACGAGGTCTTCGTCCGAGTCCGGGACGGGAAAATAATCATCCAGAAAGCCGACGAAGACGACGTCGAACACGAGTTCTAGGGGACGGTCTTCTTCTCTCGAGCGTCTCGAACGGCCCGGCAGTCGTTTCGCTACTGTCAGGTATCGTTTTTTACGCCAATAGGCGTAATTCGACAGTTCTGTGCCGTCATTACCTGCCTTGACGGTCTCGAATATCGTCTGTGGGTTTCCCAACCCCTTCCCACCAACTACATAAATATACGCGTCTCAGAGACATTCACTCGTTCGTTACCATATTTATTCCAGATCATTGTGGGCCGTGGACGTGGGGTATCCCCACGATCGGTAATGTCAAACGGACCATACCATACGCAACCGCGACGATCCGCTGACCGTTCGACCGACGACGCTGCCGACCGGTGTTCGGACGACGCGTTCGCCGGCAGCGCCATCGACCGACGGACGTTCCTGTCACTCTCCGCGGCGACGGGAGCAGCGCTCGCGCTCCCCGGTTCCGCTACCGCGGACGTCCGCGGCGAACCGATGACCGACGAGTACGAGTTCGTCGTCAACCATACCCCGGCGGAGTACGAGGCGGCGACCGTCATCGAGTTTGCTGACCAAACCGCGCTCGAGGCCTTCGCGGCCGAATACGAGGAGACCCCCGGCCCGGACCTCTCCCATGCGCCGAAGGCGGTAACCCGAGAATCGCCGACGCCGGCGGCGCACGCGCGTCTCACCGCCGACGAGGTCGCGGACGTGCTCGAGCGGGACGGGATCGAACTGATGGACTTCTCTCCCGGCGCGAACCCGTGGTGGAAACTCGAGGAGCCCTATGCCGAGGACGTCTTCCCGCCGGTCGAGGAAGCCCGGGAGTTCGTCTCCTACCGCGAGGTTGGCCAGGGGCTCGCCCGCCTCGAGGCGGACTTCTCCGACCGCGTGCGCGTCCACGCCCTCGAAGAATCGCCGGGCTGGCCGAACCGGTACACCGGCGAGAGTCCCGATCCGCAGGACATCTACGTCGTCGACGTCACGAACGACGTCCGGGACGAGGCGTCGTTCGCCGAGAAGGAGAAGGTAGTCTACTCCCTCTCGATTCACGGCGACGAGCGAGCGGGCGTCGAGACCGGCGCTCGGCTCGTCGAGGACCTCGCTCGAGGCGAAGCCGACGGCTTCGAGGGCCTACTCGACGACATCGCGTTCGTCTTCGTGTTCACGAACCCCGACGGCTGGGTGGCGCGCGACCCCGTGTTCGACATTCCGCGAGGGGAGACCCAGATCAACTTCCGGCGCGGGAACGCGGCCGGCGTCGACACCAATCGGCAGTACCCGACGATGGGATGGGTCGATCCGGCGTTCTGGCCCGCCGAGCCCGACGATGCACCCGACGAGTATTACGACGTGGTCCCGGACTCGCTGGCGATCGTCGATCACTTCCGCGAGTACGAGAACGTGGAGTACCTCTGTGACTACCACGGGATGTACACCGCTGATCACATGGTGTTCAACCTCGAGACGAACGCCCCGTTCGATCACGACGGGACCCACGACCTCGACGAGGTCAACGTCCGCATCGGCGAGGGGATGGAAGCCCACTGGGGCGGCATCGAGGCGATCGCGGACGACATCGAGCGCGCGTGCGAGGAGCAGTACGGCGTCTCGGGGTACGTCCCCGACGGACTGTTCGATTACGGCACGATCTACGACTCCCTCGCGTACCAAGTGACCGGCGCGTTCCTCGGATGGGCCGGACAGCCGGAGGAGTTCGGCGGGCTCGGGGCCGTCACGGTCGCACCCGAGATCATCTTCGCGAACCACTTCTCGGAAGCCCGGATCCAGTGGAAACCCTACATCGAACGCCACCTGGTCACCGCCTACCGAATCTCGATGCGCGAGTACGCCGAGATGACCGCGACAGACACCGATGCGACCGTCGCGACCGGCGGTCAGGACACCGCATACGTGACGACTGACGAACTCACGCGCTCGTCCGCCGATCTCCCGTACACCGACGAGCGTCCCGGCGAGGGCCGCGGACCCGGCCGGAGCCGCGCGGCCGAGGTCCGTCGTCGTCACGAGGTCGTCCAGCCCGGCCCCGCCGATCGGGAGACCGTCGGCACCGAGGCGACGGAATCGTCTCACTCGCTGTCGGTCCGGTTTACCGGCGTCGGCGACGCGACCGACGGTCACATTCGCGTCACCGACCCCGCCGGAACGGTCGTTCACGAGATCGATCTCGCCGCGAAGGCGGACCCGGACACCTCGACGCCCCGGCCTCACGACTTCGAGGGGTGGTTCCGCCATCGACCCGACGCCGGCCGGTGGGACGTTGAGGTCGAGAGCGACGCCGACATCGAGGTCGAGATGACCGTGCTGGACACCGACGACGAGTATCCCGATCCGCGAGCGGTACTCGGCTACGAGCAACGCGAGTATACGGTCAATCCGATGCAGTTCTTTGCCGATCTCTCCGATCACCTCGAGGACGGCGACATGGACGGGCTCCGGGTCCACGACGTTGGCAACGGTCGATTGCTTCGGGGCAACTCCGGGAAGCGCCGCTACGACAAACTGGTCGTCTCCCACGACGCGGGTCTCGACGACCCGCAGTACGTCGCCGCGATCGAGTCGTTCGTCGAGGCCGGCGGCGACCTCGTGCTGACCGATACGGGCGTACACCTGCTCGGCGCGCTCGACGTCGGCGACGCGGCGGCGATCGATCCCGACGACCTCGAGACCGTCGAGGTCCAGTTCGCGAACCTCGCGGACAGGGACTTCGATCATCCGCTGCTCGATGGCGTCCGCCCGCGACAGCAGGAGATGTGGAAGGGCCCGCAACTCGGGTACACCACCGGGGTCGACCAGCCGGCGACGATCATCGACGGCGACGCGTTCGACGCGGCCGGCGGTCGCGCCGCCGGAACGACCGGCGGCGGCGTCAGCGCCGGGACCCTCGCGGCGGGCGACGCCGAGATCAACGTTCTCGGATCGATTCTGCCGCCCGCACAACAGACGGTCCTGCATCCGTTCGGCATGGCCGACTACTCTCTCTCGTTCATGGGGCATACGCTCGTGTGCAACGCCCTCGGGTTCGAGCAGCGGCGCTATCGCGAGGGGGAGCTCGTCCGGACCTACGGCGAGATCCGGTGAATTCGGACGAAGAGTCGTTCGCTTCGCTCGCGGCCCTATCGGAGTGCCTCGAGGTCGAACTCGAAGGCCGACACCGGCACCTCGAGATCGTGCTCAACGAGCACCTTCGGGTGGACCTCGCCGATCACGCCGACTTCCTCGCCGTCGATGACGACCGCTGCCGTTCGACCCGAAATGAAGGTTGGGTGGTCGGTCGGCGGCGTCTCGAGATCGACGTCGAAGTTGCGGGCGAGCGCCTGCAGCCGGGCCTTGGCGTCCTCGTAACCGGCTTCGTGGTGGGCGAGGACGGCCCCGACGCGGCGGCCCTCCGCGACGCCCATATTTTCGCTCTCGTCGACCTCGGCCGCGAAGCCGATCTCGGCGAGGTTCTGCGGGTAGGAGCGGTGGGTGTTCCGCTCGAGGACCATCAGCAGCGACGGCATGACCCAGGTCCGCAACATGGTGAAGTCCTCGCTGTAGGGTTCTTTGATGGTCGCCGGCTCGCCGGCCCCGTAGACGTCGTCGCCGGGCGAGATATCGAGGCGGTCGTAGTTCTCCCCCTCGCTGATCATGTGGAAGTTCAGCAGGTCCTCGAAGCCCTGTCCGACGAGCTGGGTGCGGGCGGCGTTCTCGAGTCGAGAGCGCTCGTGGCGGCCGCCGACGGTTCCCACGTCGGGATAGCGGGGCTCGAGTTCGTTGAAGCCGTAGGCCCGCCCGAGGTCGTCGATAACGTCCAGGGGGTGGAGCACGTCGACGCGATAGGGCGGGATCGTCACCTCGTAGACGAGCTCGCCGTCCTCGTTTTCCTCCTTTTCGGCCTTGAGGCCCGAGCGCTCGGCCAAATCGATCACCTCGTCGGGACCGAGCCCGATGCCGAGGATGGTCTCGATGCGGTCGTGGGCGACCGTCTTCGTCTTCATCGAGAGGTCCGGTCTGACGACCTCGTGATCGGGGTACTCGACCCGCACCTCCTCGAGCGTGGCCCCGCGGGCCGACAGCGCGTAGCAGACGATGTTCAGCATCTTGTCGATCGTCCACTGGTCAGTGCCCGTCATCTCGACGAACAGGTCCCGCGAGTCCGTCGAGACCTCGGTACGCCGACCGTTGATCACCGGCGGGAACGAGAACAGGCCGATACTGTCGTAGATCGCCGGATAGCGCTCGTACTCGCTGACCAGATCGGCGTAGGTCTGCCCCGTCTGGTGGTCCTCGAGCACGTCGGCCGGCGTCATCTCCCGATCGGAATCGAGGGGGACGAACCGGTCCTCGTCGGGTTCGACGCCGACGTACTGGATCGTCGGGTTCCCCTCCGTTACGGCGGTCCCCTTCAGCATCGTCAGGTCGTGGATCCCGATCGCGCCCTTCGCACGCTTGCGCCCCATCGTCGCGTGAAGCTTCTCCTGGAGCTGGATCAGCGACTCGAGGCTCTCCTCGTCCAAGTCCACGTCGCGGACGACCGCGCCGGTGACGTAGGGACGCTCGTCGGGAACCGACTCGTCGACCTCGATAGTCCACTCCGACGAGTTCGGCGAGGGGACGTGCACCCCGCGCGCGTCGCCGTACTGGTACCGCAGCGAGCGGGCGACACCCTCGACGGAGAGCCGGTCGAGCCGGTCCGGTGCGAACTCGAGTTCGAACGCTCCGTCCTCGGTGCGGCCCTCGAACTCGAGGCCGAGCCCGAACAGGTCCTCCTGTAGCTCTTCGTCGCTCTTCTCGTCGTGACCGGTCAGGTCGCGCAGTTCGTCGGGGTCGATATCGACCGTGGGCATCAGTAGGTCACCTCCGTCTCTCGCAGCAGTTCGAGGTCACACAGCGTCCCGTGGATGTCTCGAATGTCCTCGAAGCCGTACATCAGCATGAGCAGTCGCTCTAAGGCCAGCCCCCAGGCCATCACGTCGCACTCCACGCCGAGGGGCTCGAGCATCTCCTCGCGGAAGATCCCCGAGTTGCCGATTTCGACGAGTTCGCCGGTCGTCGGATGCGTGCCGAACAGCTCGAAGCTGGGCTCCGTGTAGGGGTTGTAGTGGGGCTTGAACTGGATGTCCTCGATCCCGAATTGGGAGTAGAACTCCTCGAAGGTCCCCATGAGGTCGCGAACGGAGAGGTCCTCGGCCATCACCCAGCCCTCGATCTGGAAGAACTCGAGCAGGTGGGTCGGGTCGAGCGTGTCGTTTCGGTAGACCTTCTCGACGCTGAAGTACCGCTGTGGCGGCTCGAGGTCGCCGACCTCCTCGCCCGAGAGGTAGCGCGTCGACAGTGAGGTGGTGTGCCCGCGCAGCGCGAGCGCCCGCGCGAAGTCCTCGTCCCACGGCGAGTGGTAGCCCTCGCCGTCCGGACCGACGCCTTCCCGGTGAGCGCGCTCGACGCGGTCGACGAGGTCCTCGGGGAGTTCGTCGATGTGGGTCGGCTGCTCCAGGGCGAACCGGTCCCAGTGCGTGCGCGCGGGATGGTCCTGGGGCATGAACAGGCAGTCGTTGATCCAGAAGTCCGCGTCGACGTGCGGGCCGTCCATCTCCTGGAAGCCCATCCCGACGAGGGTGTCCTTGACGCGCTCGGCGGTCTGGCGCAGGATGTGGACCTTGCCGCCGTCGAACCGCTCGGCGTCGGCCTCGACGTTGTACTCGGAGAACTCGACGTCCTCCCACTCGCCGCTCGTGAGCAGTTCGGGGGTGACCTGGCCGACCGTCTCGGCAGTCTCGATGCCCGCCATCAGCTCCGTGACGGCGCGCTCGGTCAGCGTCACTTCGCGGACCGTCGACTCGCGTCGGTCGAGCAGTCCGCGCCGCTCGAGGGACTCGAGCGTCTCCGAATCGACGTCGACGCTGTCGACCGGGGCGTCGTCGACGTCGGCCAGTGCCTCGAGCGCGTTCGCCTCCGCATCGGCGTCCGGGTCCGCGTCGGGGTCGGCCGTGATCTCGCCGCTGTCGATCGCGCCGTACCCCTTGCGCGCGTAGTTCGAGAGCGCGATGTCGACCGCGCTGCCCTCGAGTCCCGACGCGCCGATGACCTGCCCCATCGAGACGGGGTCTGCGTCGGCACCGGCCTCGAGGGCGGCCTCGTAGAGCCGGACCTCGGGCAGTCCGTCGTCGACGTAGTCGCGCCCCTCGTCGGTCAGGGCGACCGTTTCGTCGACGCGCTCGCTGACGGCGACCAGCCCTTCGTCCTCGAGTTCGAAGACGGCCCCGGTGACGGTTTCGGGCGGGAGGTCGGTCGCCGCGGCGAGGGCGTCGACGGACGTTGCCTCGTCCGCGTTCGCGGCCTCTAGGACCGCGACCTGTTGTGCTGGAAGTTGCATTCGCTTACTTGCATTGCTGTGGGTCGGTCAGTTAGCGGTTCCGACTCAGTTCGGTATCGATGCTCGAGTCCGTGACGGACGTCGCGATGTCCGCGAACCGAACGCGGACGGTGCTCGAGCGGACGATACTGCCGCGGACGGTTTCGCCGCGAGCGACCGATCCGGTCGCTCTCGGCTCCACCGGCCCGGATTCACCGGGCGAAGAAGAAGCCGAATCCCGATCGCTGGCGCTGTGGTCGGCTGTCGACACCGGCACGGACGCGGGATTCGAGTGCCATACTCGGTAGCACTCGCGAGTCGGCTAAAAACGTTGTGATACGGGTCACCACACCACTACCGACGACCACCGCCTATCCCTCGGACACCCGCGTCGTCTCGAGCGAGCCGCTCTCGACCCATTCGAAGCCGGACTGCTCGGCGGCCGCGGTCGTCTCTGGAACCTCCACGGGCGCGCACCCGTCGGCGAACTCGATGCGCGTCTCGGCGGACTCTGTGGCCGGCAGTTCGGGGAGGAAATCGTCGTCCTCGAGCAGTCCTCGAACGGAGACGGTCCCGCCCGCGTCGAGCGCCGCGCCGAGCGCGCGATACTGGTCGTCGTCGGCCTGGGGATCGAGTTCCGTACCGAACGAGTCGTTGCTGACCCGCGCCGTCTGGCTGGTCCCCGAGAGCGTCCCGAACCCGTCCGAATTCGTCTCGCTCTCGTCCGGGCCCGTCGCTCGCTCGTCCCGACTCGAGTCGTCCACCGTTTCCGAGCGACCGGAGGCGGCCGCCGCGGCGTCGCGCTCCGCGGCCCGGTCGACGGCCTCGTCGCGTTGCCGTGATACGGCGGGCGATCCCCGGAGTTCGAAGCCGTCGACCTCGCTCGCGGGCGCTGTCGTGGCCGATCGTTCCGAGGCAGCCGTCGACGCCGTGCTGACCGTCGCGTCGCTCGATCGCGCCGCGGCCGTCCCGTCCGAACTCGACTCCGATTCCGGACGCACGGACGGTTCGGCTTCGTCGATGAGCGAGCCGACGTCGGACGGCAGTTCGCTCGATCGACGCGTCCCGCGTTCGAGCGCCCAGGGCGGCCACGGATCGTCGGCGTCAGCGCCGGCTCCGGTATCTATCGATCCGTCCGGTTCGTCGCCGGCCGCGGGGACGTACGCCGCGAGTCCGTGCTTCGGAAGCAGTGGTCGATCGACGGCCTCGATTCGGGAGCCGTAGCGCTCGCGGAGCCGCTCGAGTTCGCTCCGGTCGACCAGCGCGGCGCGCCAGCGGTCGACGCCCGACGAGAGGAGGACGAACCGCGCGTCGGTACCCGCGAGGATCGCGTCGTCGATCGTCCGGAGGACGGCCGGGAGGTTGTCGGTCCCGAGCGGCGTCTCGGGGGAGGCGATCGTCGCCTCCCGCGCTCGGCCGCGGGGATCCGACGCGGTCAGTTCCAGTCCGTCGCGGGTCGCCGACAGCTCGAGCGACCAGCCGATCGCCTCGAAGACGGCCGCGAGTTCGGACTCGAGGTCGGCCCGCGAGTACCGGGCCGCACACGCGAGGCCGCGGTCGCTCCGCGCGATCGTCCGCCGGAGCACCGTCGTCCGATCGACGCCCGTCGCGAGCGCGTCGACCAGCGCCGCCTCGAGGGTGACGTCGCCGGACGCGTTCCGTCGAACGTCCGCCGCCGTGACGCCGAACGCGCCGAGGACGTCGGCACAGACCAGTCGGTCGTCGGTCGAGCCGCGGCGGTGCGGGGCCATCGTGGCTCACGGTTCCACGACTGCCCCTATATATCTTCGTCAGACGCCAAAATGTATGTCCGCTCCCTGCCGAACCGATCCGCGAAAGTCGACGGAAGCGGCCGCGAGCACCCCGCGTTAGCGACGCCGCGGTGACTCGAGTTCGATGTCCGCCTCCTCGAGCAGTTCCTCGACTTCCTCGCGTTTCTCCTGGTGCTCCTCGAGGAACTCTTTCATGAGCTGGGCGGCCTGCTCCTTGCAGTCGCCACAGAGGCGCTCGCCGCCGACGCACTCGTCGTAGACGCGCTTAGCGAACTCGTCGTCGTCGCCGGCCAGCAGGTAGGCGTAGAGTTCGTAGACGGGACACTCGTCCGCCCGTCCCCCCTTCTCGCGGTGTTCCTCGGCGGTCTCGCGGCCGCCCGTGGACGCGGCCTTCACCTTGTCGTAGCCGTCCTCGGGGTCGTCCAGCAGCGAGATGTGCGAGGCGGGAATCGAGGAGGACATCTTGCCGCCGGTGAGTCCGGTCATGAAGCGGTGGTAGATCGACGACGGCGGCTGGAAGCCGTAACCGCCGTTGTCGACCTCGACCTCGCGGGCGAGTTCCTCGGCCGCGGCGCGGTCGAGATCGAAGGCGTCGACGTGGCTCTCGTAGACCCGCTTTTCGCCGTCGATGGCGTCGACCAACGCGTCGAAGGCCTCGTCGGTCGCCCGCCGGTCGAAGAAGCGAGTCCGCGGTCGGATCGGTTCCATCCCCGCCTCCTCGAGCTTCGTCAGCACCGAACTCAGCGTGTCCGCGTCGACCTCGAGCTCCGACAGCGGCGTCTCCTCGATCGCCTCGGCGACGTGGACGCAGCGGAGGTCGTCGTCGTCGAAGTCGGCGGGCTCGAGTCGCTCGTAGAATTCGGCGACCAGCGCGCGTTCCTCGGGCTCGAGTTCGAAGCTGGCGTACGCCTCGCTCACTTTGAAGAAGCGCATTCGCTCGGCGAGGTCCCGCGCCAGCCGGACGTGGGGGTCCTGGTCCGGGCCGACGGGGATCACGGTCGGCTTGGGCTCCTCGAGTTGCGGGTAGAGGATGTCGGCCATCTGGGTGACGACGGACTGCATGTGGGAGACGTCAGTCTCGCCGTCGAAGCCGTAGATCGCCTGAAACTCCGAGAAGTTGGCGTCGGCTCCCAGTTCGAAGGCCAGGTCCTGTAGCTCTCGGTTGGTCGACTGCCGGTAGAGTTCGCCCTCCTCGGGATCGAAGCCGAGCGCGAGCAGGGAGAGGAGGTAGTCCCGAGCGTGCTCGTCGATCTCGTCCCAGCTCATTCCGCGGGCGGAGTTGGCCTCGAGATCGGCGATCAGCCCGTAGGCGTCGGCCCCCTGCTGTTGGTGCCAGATGATCTCGTCGAAGACCAGCTTGTGGCCGATGTGGGGGTCGCCGGTAGGCATGAAGCCCGAGAGGACGGCCGCCGGCTCGTCGTTCTGTAGCGCCTCCGCGACCGGCCGGTAGTCGCGGTGGCCGAAGATGACGCCCCGGCGCATCAGGTAGTGCGGGTTCGGGACCTCCTCCAAAACGTCGTCGAACTCCTCGATGCCGAACTCCTCGAACAGGTTCCGGTAGTCGGAGACGCTCGAGGAACCCCAGGGGTCCAGCGCGACGTCGTCTGCACCTGCGGCCCCTCCATCCGTGAGCGGTTCCCCGGTCGTCGGTTCCCCTGACTCGGACTCCTCGAGTGGGTCGTCTCCGGTCATTAGGTGCGTTTTGGCGCGCCAGCGCGCAAAAGCCTTCGGCTTCGGCTCTGCCGAAATATTCGGTCACCGAGAGTGATGTCGGTGCGCCCCGAACGTCGAGTACGATGCGGATTCAGCTATTCGGGCGCGAACAGGAGATCGACGGCTCGGCGATCGACGCGGAGCCGGCGGTGATCCGCGACCAGGTGCGGGAGTACGAGGCCGGCGAGCGGACGGCGTTCGACCTCGAGATCGCGTTTCCCGACGACTTCACGGGGACTGTCATGCGCGCGATGACGGCGATTCCGGCCGGCGAAACCCGAACGTACGGGGAGATCGCGTCGGCACTCGACAGCGCACCGATCGCGGTCGGGCAGGCCTGCGGCCGCAATCCGGTTCCCGTGATCGTGCCCTGTCACCGAATCGTCGGCGCGGACTCGCTCACCGGCTACGCGGGCGGACTGGCGTTGAAACGACGGTTGCTCGAGCACGAGGGGGCCGCGATTCCCGGTGAGCCGTAGCGGTTCGGTTCTCGAACGATTCCTGTGCCGCACCTGTTATGGTTCCTCCGACTGATACGTCGATCGTGACCGACGTTCCGATCCTGACGGACGGCGATATCTACTCGCAGTTCGACTACGAGGGGGTCGTCGACGCCGTGCGGTCGGCGTTCGCTGAACGGGCCGCCGGCACCCTCGAGGCCCCGCCGCGCTGGCACGTCGACGCCGGCGAGGGCGAACTCGTCTTCACTGCGGGAGCCGCGACTGGTCCGGCTAACGCCGCCGGCTTCCGAGTCTACGAGACCCATCCCGATGACGGCGAGGGACACACGGAACTGGTAGCGATTTTCGACGCGACGACCGGCGCGTTCGAAGGGCTGGTCGTCGGCCATGCGATCGGTGGCCTCCGCACTGGGGGCATCGGCGGCGTCGCGATCGACCGTCTCGCTCGCGAAGGGTGCGAGACGGTCGGCGTTCTCGGGTCGGGCTTCCAGGCTCGAGCGCAGGTCGGTGCGGCCTGTGCGGCCCGCGAGTTCACGGAGGTACTGGTCTACAGTCCGACCACCGGAAGCCGCGAATCCTTCGCCGAGACGGTCGACGGCGAGGTCGACCCGCCCGTTCGCGCGGTCGACGACCCCGAACCGGTCGTCCGCGAAGCCGAGGCGCTCGTCTGTGCGACCGACAGCGAGGAGCCGGTCTTCGATGCCGACTGGCTCGCGCCCGGCACCCACGTCACGACGATCGGACCGCGATTTCGGGACGCCCACGAACTCCCGCTCGCGGTCGTCGATCGCGCCGACGTCGTCGCCACCGACTCGCTCCCGCAGGTCGACGACTACGACCGCCCGTACATCGTGGCGGGCGAGGACCGCGAGCGGATGATCGAACTCGCCGACATGCTCGAGGACCCGGGACTCGGCCGGCAGCGCGAGGACGACGTCACGCTCTTTTGCTCGGTCGGATTGGCGGGGACGGAGGTCGTCCTGGGGAAACGGTTCCTCAAGCGATTCGCATAGCTCGGGCGACGAACTAACGAGCGATTCCGCGAGCTATCGCGTCCGGAGTCGACGTCAGTCGGCTCGGTCCGTCTGGTCGGCCCGATCGGCCGCCGTTCGCAACGCCGCGAGTCGATCCGATTCGACGCCGGCGAGGACGACCGCTGCGAAGACGCGGTCGCCGTCGGGCCGGGGCGAATCGCCGCCGAGGATGCCCGAACCGCCGACGGCCGACTCGAGGGTTCGCCGTCCCTCGGCGATCGCGCGTCGGTTGAGCCACGCCGGCGGGCCGCCGACGATCAGCAGTCCGCGCTCGGCCGTTTCGGGGTCACAGTCGAGGGTCAATTTCCCGCGGATCCCCTTTCTGACCACCGTCTCGACGGCGCTGACCGCCTCGCTCGTGTCGACGTCCGGCTCCGCCGACAGGAGCCCGAGGCCGAACCGCGAGCCGCTCGTCTCGACCGCCTGGTCTCCGTAGCCGAGCGCGACGATGGCCGACTGGTCGCCGACGATCCGGCGGATGTCGCTCGCATCGATGACGGTCTGGGCGACCGACTCCGCTGAACCGCCGCCGTCGGCGAAGACGGCCGCGACGCGCGTCGCCAGCTCGCGGTTGCAGCGGTCGCGACCGTCGGCGAGCGTCTCGCCGGGGCGGAGCCAGTCCTCGTTGTCGAACGTGATGATCGCGCTCGCGACCCCGTCGAGTCGCTCGAGGGTGGCGACGGCGTTCACCGCCGCGTTCGGTCGCGGCGGTGCGTCGGCGGTGCTCGGCTCGCTCGCGCGAGGGCCGCTTCCCGACGCGTCCGCCGCGGCGTCGAACTCGCGGTCGGCCGGCAGCGTCGCCAGGACGTAGACCGGCGCGTCGGACCGCCGCTGGAGCGCTGAGACGAGCGCGGGGACCGCACCGCTGCCGGTCGCCCCGCCGAGGCCGACCGCGACGAGAATCCCGTCGGCCGCGCCCGGTGTGGAACGGTCCGCGCTCTCGAGGAGGTCGTCGGCGTAATCTCGGCCGACGGACCGCCCTCGTTCGAGATCGCCTTCGAGGCCGCCCTCGATATCGTCGGGGCCGTACCGAACCCGGTTCGATTCGGGGATGACGGTCCGATTCAGGTCGTTCCCGTCGGTGTCGAACGCGAAGACATCGGTGAGAAACGAGCGGTCGGTCGGCTCCGCGGCCCGGATCGCGTCGGCGATCCGACAGCCCGCGCCGCCGACGCCGATCACCTCGAGTTGCATGGTGCGTTCCTCGTCCGTCGGGGTTTTGAGGATTCCGCTCGCGCGGACTGTTGTGAGAAACGAGCGGTCAGTCGGCGCGGGTCGACGGGCCGTACCGATCGACGCGGCGTCGCCGACGGCCGAGCGACGGCCGACTCAGGGCGTCAGCCGCTCGAGCGACCACCACTCGAGTTCCGCGCGGCCGTCGGATCCCTCGCCCACCAGTGCGAACACCATCGTCTTCCGGACGCCGTGAGCGAGCCGCACGTCCAGCGCCAGATCCCGCGGCTCGAAGACGTAGCCGGCGGGATGGACGCGAACCAACAACTCGGAGTGGCCGAGATCCTCGACGGACTCCACGTCGGCGTAGGTCCGGAAGTCGGCGCCGAACTTGTACCCCGTCTTGGGGACGACGCCGCGTTCCCGGAGCGCAGTGTAGACGGTCAGCCGCCGATCGAAGCGCTCGCCCTCGACCTCGCGACCCCGCTCGCGGACCGTCTCGGGCTCGAGGTCGATCGCCCCCCGTTCGGCGAGGTAGGCCGCCTCGAGCAGGGAACACTGCAGCGTCGGCTCGTCGTACTCCCGGCCCTCGAGGGGCTGGCCGTAGAACGTCCGCTCGTAGAGGTCGAGCGGCGGCTCCCAGACGACGACCCGGTCGGCGAGCAGGTCGGCCTCGCACTCCGTGGGCAGCGACGCGTCGGAGTCCGAGGTCCCCGTCGGGTCACGGCGGCCGACCTCGAAGTAGGTGATTTCGCTCTCCTCGTCGACCACCGCCAGCACGCCCTCCCGGAGCTCGGCGGCGGGAATGTCGGTTCGCTCGCCGATGATCCGCAAGGCGTAGGCAATTTCGCCGTCGCCGGGCCCCTTCCCTCGCGGGAACACCGCGAAGTCGGCCTCGCCGCCGGGCGGGTCCGACACCCACGGCTCCGCGGCCGGCGAGAGGTAGAAGCCCCGCGATCGCAGATCCGCGTAGACGAGAAACCGAACGCCGAAATCGTCGCCGGGCTCGCGGGCGATGAACTCCCGGAACCCGAGCCGTTCGCCGCTCGCGGTATTCACGACCGCCTCGAGGTCCCCTCGATACAGGAGGTGGGCCGCTTCCACGGGCGCGAGCGCGATCTCGTTCCCCTCGAGCGGATAGCCGTAGCCCCGCGAGTCGTGATATCGCTGGCGCGCGTCGCCGCCCACGTGGACGACCCCCTCGTCCGCGTCGAACCGCCCCTCGAGTGACATAGCCGGGGTTTGGCCGGCCGGCACTAAGTGGCTGCGGATCGATCCCTATTCGTCGTCACTATCGTTTCCTGAGGAATCGGGTCCGAATCGAACACGCTGAAAGCCCCTGGTGCGCTCGACTCCCGCGCCTCGCTGCGGTCCTCGGTCGCTCGCTCCGCTCGCTCCTTCCGGTCCTTGCATCGTCGGGGTTCGTCGAGCAACGGGAGAGCGTCGCTCTCCCGAGCATCGCGGACGCGAGGCGTCCGCTCAGCGCACCAGCCCCTTTCAGTCCCGCCCACCGCAGCGCCGGCTGATCTTTCGGCTGTCGCGCGGTGGGAAGACGACACGGTAGGAGTCAGTCGTCGGCGACGGAGTCGGCCCCGAGCGGGCTCTCGAGTGCGCGATCGCAGGTCGCGTCGAGACAGCGGACGCCGCTGGCGGTCTCGAAGGTCGGTAGCCCGCAGTCGCACTCGCCGTCGACGACGCCCGCGGGGACGGCGAAACCGGTGTCGCAGTCGGGGTAGTGCTCGCAGCCGGCGATGAGCCCACCGCGCCGGAGGATCCGGAGGTCGCCGTCGCAGTCCGGTTCTGGGCACTCCCACTCGCGGTCGAAGGCTCCCTTGACCGCCGCGTCGAGGGACTCACAGCCGCGGTCGAGGCAGACGTTGAAGGCGAGACCGCGCTCGACGCGCATCTTGGGGAGCCCGCAGTCGCAATCGCAGTGCTCGTCGCGGACCGTCGCGTCCGCCGGCACGCCGTAGCGGTCGCCACAGCCGACACAGTGGACGCCGCTCGAGCGCACTAACGCCGCGCCGCAGTCGGGACAGTCCCCGACGGGCGTTCCGGCCGCCGAAGCCGGATAGTGAGCGAATCCGTCGCGTTCGTGGGTGGCGATCCGCAGCGTCTGGGTGTCCTTCTTCGCAACGAGGGTGAAGCCGTCTCGCCGGTCGCTCGAGACGCTGTCGGCGCGGGTCAGCCACGCGACGGGCTGGTAGCCGTCGACGTCGTGGACGAGGACAGTGTTGTCCGGTAAGACCATAGAACTACTAGTAGTTTGGAGACCAGTCCTCTTTGCTGGCTTTATTTCCAATATAGTATTACATTCACGAACGGAAGTTTGTGAGCTGTGCTGATCCGCGGATCATATACTTCTCTTAGGCCTATGTGCTGAACTGGCAAACGCCACTTTTATTATAGGATGTCTAAGAACATCATGAAGAATGACTGATCAGCAGAAGGGAGATGTTCAACATGTTTCTATTTATCAATGCCATCCACAGGCTGATGATCCTTGGTGGGAACTCTATGAGGAAATATCAGCTGATGAACTAGATAATTATGAAAATACGAAAGATATTGTCCGGGGCTTCATGGGAAACTTAGAAAAAAAGCAATATAAAGACCCCTCGATCAAGAATGCTCGAAAACACGAGCTAGAGGACCAAGAAACGCAATCAACTCTTAACGAACTTTCAACCTTCCATCTCAATAATGCGGAATCCGATGTGAATTCTCCTGAAAGTGAGGCTGAAGAAGCAGAGGAAGCAGAAGAAGTAGAAGAAGACGACGATACATCTACTGAAGAAAATAATACGAATGACGGCTTTTCCAATCAGGCAGATCCTTTAATAGAGAAGTATGAAAAGGCTTCTAATAGCGTTGATTGCTTTTTATTATTCATTGAATATTCCTGGGAAAGTGATAGATTTGAATCTGAGAATCGACTTATGATCGTTCAACTCCCACTTAGAGAAGATGTTTTCATTCCTGGAGAAGATAATGATGAAGATGCCGAGGAATTATTTTCTAATCTACAGGATGCATTTGATGACACATTGAAAAAATCTATATTATACCCTTTTCAAGGAACATCAAATGAGGATCGTGGGTCAAATTCCCAAGATGATTCCGAAAATGAAACTAATGGCGGAGAGGGTACTGATGAAGATGAAGATAACTCAGATGGAGAGTCACTTGGAGTAGCATATCTTTACCAGAGAAATGGACAAGCCCAGTATTGGCATGAATTTCTTGATTTACAGGGAGTAGATCATAAAGACGAGATATTAGCAGAACAACGAATTGATATTTTGAAACAAGTGAAAGATGATGAGACTGATAATGAGGATATCGAAGATCCCTTTGCTGAAATTGATTCACTTGCTGATGTAGACCAGAGCGAGTTACAAGATAATCTTGAGAAATATTGGGATAGTGGTATTGTAATAGAGATTGGCAATTTCAAGATACAAGGGTTCACGGTGGGTCAAGTTCTTGAACAGGATCCAATTGATTTCTATGAAAACACCGATACTGGTGAAATATTCACAGTTATAAGAGGTCAAGAACCAGCCTTCCGGCCTGTTGGAAAAGGTACTTATCGTCAGTCGTCAAATGGCGAAGAAGAAGGAGAAGAAGAAGAGGATGAAACAATTGATATATCCCTTTTCCCCGATCTGTCAGAATATAAAAATTTGGATGATATATTAGATGATAGATGAATTATCATTCTTAGCTAATTTACAGGAGGCGTATTTAGAGGAAGGAAATTGGAGTAAGAATACCATTTCTATTTCAGACCAATCAATTGATGATATAGATAAGTCTGACTTGAAATCAATAGTAGAAAAAATAGCCGACAGGCCACGCTGGTTTAGAGATTTTCAGCTCAGTATTCCTGCTCCATCAAGCTACGAGACAGAAACTCTACTTCTGTACCTTCAAAATGGTGTTTGTCTTAAGCAGCAGGGGGTAGATCTGCTACTGGCCTCTACTGAACAAAGTAGTTCTGATTGGGCAGGTCGGATATCTGACCAGCTTTCAGGAGAAAATTATAGAGATGGTGTTGAACTAATATATGATATATTAAGTATATCTGGTGACGGTCAACTACGTTTATCAATATCGATAAACAAATCGAATATCAAAGATGATCTATTTGATGAATGTGATATAGAGATAGGTGACTCCTCACCACAGTTTTGGACTAGTAAAAAAACTCTTGAATATTGGATTGATGACAAGAATGTTGAGAGTATCATTGAATCCCAATTCAGTGGCACATCAACACCATATCATTGCTTTTTAGATGGTGACAGTATCGTAGAGAGTCAATATGTTGGATTTATTTCTCTATATTCACTACTAAATGGTGGTACAGACTACTATCCCGTTAGTTGTCAAAGTAGTTATGAGGAGGAGCAAAGTACATTAACAAATCTGTTTGATGACACAGATTTCAATCCACCTAGAGTGTCGCCACTTATATTTGATAACCCTGTTTTGCGTGATATTTATGAACCTGTTTTTATTTCGTCGGCGATAGCTTGTTTAGCTACTACACATTCTCTTGACGGGAACCACTTTGAAGCTGAGACCAAGACAGACCGTCATCATGCATCCAGCCAAATTGATTTCGGTGATCCAACCACTGATACGATCGATGATCGCCACATGCCAGAAATATATAAATTATTGGAGGAAGTTGTTCACCCAGACGGACCGTCTTCTCTAACCCATTGGCATCGATCAGTTGCTACTCATTGCTCGTCTTTTACTGAAATCTCTACAAAGAACCGTGAGATCAGTCACTATTATGGCTTTCTACGAGAAGAAGATGCTAAAAAAGAATTAGATCAACTTCAAAATACAATTGAGGAGGCATTTGAGCTCACAAGAACCGTTGCCACCTCGCTTTCAGAGGCTTCCCAATCACTAACTTCTGATATTCAAAAGATTATCATTACACTTCTAGCAGCTATTGTAACTAATTTCGTTCTGATTCTTCGCTATTCAGATCTCGCTGTTCTTGCCCCTTTCAGTATCTCAGCGATCGCGGGAATTCTAATCTTCTATTTCCCCATCATACAAAACGAAATTGGAGAAACTCAAGCGATAATGGAGAATCGTACTGGTGATTTCATTGTCTATCTTTCCGAGATTCGTAGTCACGTAGGTACACGAGTTTTTGACCTCGGTAAGATTGAGGATCAGCACGAAATTCATCTCAAAACTGCTTATAAATCTTTAGAAAATGCAAAACAAACCATAAGTAAGATATATTATATTTTGGTTCTTATTTGGGCTATAATTATATTTTATAGTACATTTGTGATATCAGAATGGAGTCCCAATAGTATAACAGTACTTCTTAATAACTTAGAAATACAAACGTCAGTGATTGAGAATGAAGCTCCAATAAAAATAACATTATTGTCCTCAACAATTCCATCACTTTGGCTTCTATATAAGCTCTATAGCCACTTCGAAACCTCAGAGGCCAACTTCTGGTCCTCTTCTTTAAGAATGTCTTCGTCAACCAGTGACACTGAAATCACCTTCCCTGAAATTCGAAAAGAGTCAACCAAACCAGATGAAGTCGATATTGACCTATTTGAAGATATAACACCTCAGCATTATTTTGAATATTGTCCTCTGTTGCTGGTTTTACTTTTAGGATCCATGGTTCTTTGTGGGATCATTTCCCTATATATAATAATGTAGGGCAGAGACAATATCTATAATTGAATAAAATATTTCTTTGAGAGGTTTGTCCTTGTTTCACATGGAATTATAGAGCGTAGTGTTTCATCGGAATATTAAGCTTGAAGATTTCATTTCGGTAGTCGTCATTGATGTGTTCATAATTCGGGTGCAGGTAATCATCAATAGCATCTTCCCACTCATTTTCACCTTCTGGTTCGATCAAGTCACCGCGCATATACTGGACCAGTTCCCGATTGAGACCCATCTCAAGTCGCGTATAAGAACTGAACCAATGCCGACCGAAATGACTCGTCACCGCACGGTTGTCATCCGTTTCAGCATATTCCGGATGGAAAGCCTCTTTCCATGGTCGGTTGACTGGCCGAGTGGTGCTCAACTGAGTGAACGACTGTGTCGACAAGAAGACCCAGGGTTCGTCTACTTGTGGGCGAGTCATGAGATGCCGAATGAGTAGCCAACGGAGTTCTTCGTCGATCGGTAGTAGCCGGGGAACACTCGATTTGTTACCATCCCGATCTGGGGGAATAACTACTACATCCGTGTAATCTTCAAGCGCGGGGTGTGTCCCAAGATTGGGATAGCATTTCTGCACGCCAGCATGGCTAATATGTATATCCCTGATCATCCAGTTCCGAAGTTCCCCGGCGCGGATCCCTAGTTTCAACTGCGATCCGATGAGTGTTCGTGACCGGATATTGGCAATCTGGCTGAATATGTCACGAAGTGATTGGAGTGAGAGGTTTGGGAATGGTTTCTCCTTGTTTTCACCGAACGCGACCTCTTTCCGCGCGATCTGGATTGGATTGTATTCAATTGGATGTGGGAAGACTGACTCGTCTTGCCAGTATTCGTAGGCTTGGTTCAGACGCGAGAGTTTCAACTTGATGGTTGACGGCGCATTATTGTGGACGTCCCGCCTCCATGTAATGAACGACTTGATCTGCTGCTTCGTGGGACAAGCAGGATGTCGGTCTGTTGTGGCCATGAACTCCCGCCATTGCCGAAACGTTCGGCGGTACTCCTCAATTGTGTCGGGCTTATCGATTCTGTCTCGATTCGTAACGACCATGTAGATAAAGTAGTCGAACGGATCGGGGAGACCAGTAAACACATTGTTATACTGAGCGAGCGGATCTGTTGGCTGGTCAAATGCCTCAGCATATTCTTCGCGGATCTGCTCTGGAGATTTCTCCAGTGCTTCACCTACGTGTATGTCATCATCACTCATCACGTTCCTCCGTTTGGCGTTTCGCAGCTTTTTCGCGCCGTCGTTTGACCCGTACCATCCAAATCGTCCGTGCAGCACTATGATTGATTGCCGCTAGCAGGACTGGATTATAGAGGTGGGGGTGCTGGAAATCAGTTTTGAGGTAGTCATAGAAGTCGTAGATGCGGAGAAAGTAGTATTCGTAACACGTCTTTGGAACCTTATCTTCGAGGAGAGTGTCGCACCACGCCTCGACGTCACGCGGTGAGGCGAGTGCGTGGTGGCGGCCACGGTCTTCCATATGGTCTTTCCACGACGTGCCCGCGAGGCGGGCCGCCTGTCGCATTCGGTCAGAGTCATACTGCTTTAGTAACACCTCTTCCATATAGCGGTCCCATGTGTCCTTATTACGGTACCGACCAGCGTACGTTTTTAGTCGATACCGTTTCGGGATTGTGTCGTAATACTGGATCGCTCCAGCGTACTGTTTGGGCGTTGCTAGTCGGTTGTGCGTCATTCGTCGGTTGATTGTGTTCCGTCTGTTGAGGCCAAGTGATGGCCTGAGTCAGTCTCTTGGAGGTAGTACTCTCCGTCTCGAAGTTCGAGTTCGTCTCCTTCGAGCAGGTCAAGGTAACTCGCAACGCGACTCGGAACGGTATCAGCTACGTATTGCATAATTTCCGGTGTGGTTACGCCGGGATTATCTTCGACGTAGTCGAGGATCTCGCCGTGAACGGTCCGGTGAAGTTGCCGTTCAAGTTTTTGATTCCGCGTGCGTTGTTGGTTGAGTTCTCGCTGCAGATCAGTGACCTGGTTATGGAGATCGCGGAGCGATTCTTCTGCGATATCTTCGAGATCGACTTGCTTTCGACCTACCTCGACCATCCGAATGAGGAACTGGCTGATACTCATGTTGAGGGAATCTGCCTGTTGACACCACTTATCGTAGAGCGGCTGAGGAGGGTACGTGACCGCGGTAGCTTTGTCGGATGCGATGTCAGGCATTGTACTCACCAGTCGCTGGAATGTGATAGACAATCGGCGATTGAGGCGAACAGCTGCTCCTCGTCATTTTACTGGTCTTGTCCGCTGAGGCAGAGTTGCTGCTCATCTGGATCGATCCAGTACAGGACTGTGGTAACACCGGACGGGTTGATGCCTAAGGCAGTCAAATCGGCGGCTGTCAGGACTACGCAAACACCGAGCGGCTGATCGTGAAATTTTGAGAGTGATGCTATTCGAGGGTTCGATTTGGTGGCTGATCTGGCCTCGTGGAGATGTTGAGAAATTTCTGAGTCGGTTCCGTTAGAGGGGTTCGTGTCAGTGAAATCTTCCTGTGGGCGCATTATCCGCATAGGAGTTCGCGCACAGGGGTTCTGACTGATATCTGACCACCTTGGTCTAACCACAGCGTTTATTATGGTCGAATTTGCTCGACTCTCGCTCTTCAGAGCTTTTCACAGAAAGCGGTTGTGTTAAAGTTCGAGTCGCTCCTACTCGGTGTCCACCGGATCAAAATCAATGATAAACGTCTTCTCGTCTTGCACTCGAAACAGTACCCCGCGTTGATTACCTTCCGAATCGGCCACTGGATAGAGCTGTTCCCCAGTATCCAGCGTGAGTATGGGTGGCCGGTACCCGGAGACATCTTCCCAGCCCCGATATTCCATTGCCGCCCGTGACATTGGAGTTATATCCGTTATGCGGGATCCAGTAAGGGTTTCCCAGTCATCGATATTTTTCCCGCGGAATACACCTGGCCCATTTCCTTCGGCGTCACTAACCGGAATAAGCAGCGAACCGTCACCGAGTTCAAGTGCGATTGATGTCCCAGAAATGGTGACTTCCCACGTCAACTCGTCAGGGGTATTGCTGGCCAAATGACGTACAGTGGTGATGACTTGGCCTTCGATATTATTCATACTTCTCCCGTTGGGGATAGCGCAGATAAACATTGCCGACGCTTGATTCTGCTGTGTCAGGGTATCCACTGCTGAGGCTCTGACTTTATGAGAATCCGGCTTCCAGAGATTCTATGACTACGCTCACTCATTCACTGAGGCCTAGGTCATCTATGGTATTCATCACGAGTTTTCGTTCGTATACAGAGAGCTCTTCTGGACCAATAGCGCAGTGATACATCCACTCAGTGTCTCCATCACAGTCAAAGCTGGTGTAACAAAGTAACGATCCATACGGTGTTAGTTTCCATTTTGAGCCGCGTGAACCACTCCCGGTTTTATTGGCAAGAGGTGCACTTGTCCAGAGTTCATAATCGTCCTCACTTGAAACCCGATTTAGCACCGCCGCCACCTGGGATTGCGCTAGATCTATTCCCTGTCCAATAGTTTCCGAAGTAATATCTGATTTTTCTTGCTTATCATATGTATTGTCCATTAGCCCATTGAACGGCTCTTCACTATCCGTATTACCAGTGTTGTCGCCATTCTGTGACTTCTCTTCAGGCCCATGTCTGGCCTGCAGACCCCAGACCTCCTGCAACACTTGATAGGCAGAATCTACCCCCATGACGCTCCTATTTTGAATTGCTTCTAGATCTGGCTCGATTCCCTGTCGGAGAGCATCTACTTCTTTCAGAGGTGTAGAATTGTCTATCTCTTTTACAAGCCGTTTTGATATTGTTTTTTTAAGGTCTGGCCCTATCTCGTTTTCTGGATCGTTTTCGTTCTCCCACTGAGGATTGTCTTGCTGGTGCATGGAATCTGGGAGGGTACCAATCACTTCGACTCTTTGCGGTTGCTCCAGTTTCTCGCGGTGGTGTTCAACTTCTCTCAGAATTATGGGATGTGGTGTGAACCCGGCTTCTTCGACTGCTTCTTTGGTGACTCCGTCGTATTGTGAATCCTTTATTTCACTCATTGTTGGCATTCTCTGTGATTCCTTCTTTCTCAAATCCTGAAGGTGAAGAAACATTTCAAACAGTTCGTCCAGTTGCTGTCGTTCCTTCTCAAGGTCCGATTTGGACTGACCGATAAATGCCAGTAGAAATCCCCACATCAGACCCTCTCCGATAAGTTCGCCACTCGAATCCCAATCATTGAACGCTGGGTCGTAATCGTCTGGTCGCAGAATACGAAGTATGTTCCCGATCTCAAAGCCAAACTGGATCTCTTTCGAGTTCACAGCGTGGCCGTGGAAAAATACGTCATCACGTACGTGTTGTGTTCTTCGCGGAATGTCCAGGAGTTCCTCCCAGAGATCAACGGGTGACTCGAATGGTGTAATGTAGTACTCGCGTTGGGTTTCTTTGATTCCGACATTAGGAATATCATCAACCGAATCTGCCTTCTCTAGCCGTTCTGCCAACTTGGTTGAATTTCGGTTAGTTTGCCGTTGAACAATTCCGTCTTCCCACTTTTCCTCAGAAAAATAAGATTTGAGTGACAGGAGTGCAACATCTGTGATGAGATGCTGGAATCGTTCCGGAAGCAGGTCGCGCTTCTTCAGGATTTGCTCGTTTCGATTGGACCTGTTCCTGACACGACCGGTTTTCAGCAGCTGTCTCTGTTTTCCTGCCAGTGCGAATTTTGCATTGAGGTTCTGGTCTTTTTCAACGTCTGTGAGCGGTTTCTGGATGACGGCCTCAGGCCAGGTTGAGGTAAGCCCGATTCCCAGTTTTGGTGAGTTTGCGAATAATTCACCATGTAAATTATATTCTTGCCACACGTTCACCTGCGCATACTCGGGAATAATAAAATTACCCCTGTGACCTAGGGTTGAGGGGGCTGGCTAAACACCCCCCCAGCCAACCAGTGCCTGCATGCCGCTACTCGAAAAAGCGCATTCGCTCCACCGCTGTCGCTGGAGGAGCGATCCAGATCACGCCAGAGAGCATAACGAAGATGCAAATCAATTACCACATTGCAGCCGCACTCGCCTAATTGCTGTCTATGCAGCACTTAAGTGCAGGGTGGAAAACAGAGGTATACGTAACTCAATCCTAAGATGGACTAACAATATTCATCAATACAAGCAACAGGTTCAGCACCGTTGTTTATATACTAAAAAGTCTCACCTTCGGTTTGATCCTCCCGCCGTAGGGTCGAAAGAAAGATTAGACATTGGAGTATATAAAGGGGTGAGAAACCATGACAACTGATCAAGAGAGGGTAAAGGAAGTGCGTAATCGAGTAGAGGAATCAGAGGAGATATCTGAGGCAAATCGAGATATCTTGCTTCAGTACGACGACATCCTACAGCGCCGCCGAGGGAGTGAGATTAAGGCGAATAGGCACTACAAAGATCTCTATGCCGTTCTGGACTTAGCAGAGCGCGGATTTGACCTGCATAAGCTCATTGTACCACGCGAATGTCAGCATCAAAATGGTCTAACTGATAGTGAGCGTAGAGCGGAAGAAACGATCAAGGAAATTGATACCCATGTGAAAGATCGAGGGTTCAAGGACTCTGTCATTGATGATCGCTTCACCAAACTTCGAACGTTCATCAATGCATTGGGAAACACTGAATGGATACCTAACATGATCGAATATGCGAACACAAGTCATTACAATCCGAGGGAAAATGTCCCAAATGTCCATGAAATTCTCTGGTATGAAGATGATGTGACTCCGATGATCGAAAACCGTCGTCAGAATAATTACCGTGATAGCGCTTGGATGGCAATGTTATGGGCGTCTGGAGGTCGGCCTCAGAGTGAAATCTACAGTCTGAATATGTCTAACCTCGAAATAAGGAAGAATCGAATTGAACTTCGGATCCCAGAAGATACCAAAACAGGCTACCGAACAAGGGAAATTTACACGGGAGTCCCATATGTCAGAGAATGGTTAAAAGAGCATCCCACTGCAGAGATGGACGAAAATTCAGATACACCAGTATGGGTCAAACTGAATGGCGATCAATCGCAGCGTGTAAGCTATTCTCAATTGGCTAGTATAACTAAAGCTGCCGGAAAAGAGGCAGGAGTCGATAAGCCGTGTAATCCACAATGGTTCAGAAAAAGTCGGGCAAGTGTCGCAGCACTTCGTCAAGGGTACAGTATTGATGATATGCGCCAGGCGTTCGGGTGGGAACAAAGAACGGCAACTCCCGAATATTATGTGGCAAAATTCGGCAAGCAAGCGTCGCGTGATCTCGCAGAAATCGAAGGCGCAACCATAGAAGATGATGAACGAACAAAGGCGATTGCTCCGGTGAAGTGTCCTGACTGTTCACAATACACAACCCGGTTTCGAGGACCGTGTCTCTGGTGTGGTACTGATATCGATCCCGATGAAGGACGTGCTGCAGACGAAGCTGCACGTGCTATGAAAGAAACTGCTAATGAATCTTGGAACGCCCTCGTCGAAGCTGTAGTAAGTGGGGAAATTGACAAAGAGAATTTAAAGAAGGGAGAAATGATGGCTGAGGTGGCTCGTAACCATCCTGAAGCGATTGGACGTCTTCAAGACCTCTTCGATCTGCAAGAATAGATAGCGGACTACTCCCACTGATTGCTAACTTCTGCTGCTATTTCGATTTCTCGTTTCACTTCAGCAAGTTCCTCACTCCCACCTGCTTGAATAAGAGCGGCGATTGCGAGAACACGTATAAACTCATCTCCGTGGAGTGAAAATTTGACGAGGTCTGTTCGATGATTCTCTACTATCTCGTCTACTGAACTACAATTACATGGGCCGTGATGGCTGTTATGTTTCATGCTTGAGAGCGGGGTCACAATTTGGTCTCTTTCTGACCGCTACTACTATATTAGCGGGAGCAAGCCATTTCATCAACCGGTGATTGGACGTCTAATGAAAACTAAACTGAAATAACCCGTTTTGAGTTTAAGAATGAGAATATTTACATTTAGTTCTTATTACTTAATGTAATCCGGTAGAGAATCATAGTTATATTGGTTGAGGTTTACTTGTTCCTCAGTAAATAGCTCACCGAGTGTTAGTTCCAGAGTCGCCGGATTGAACCGCCCAATCTTGAGTGGAGCTACCCGCTGGACATACTGTTCCACCCGATCGACATCATGACGTCCGCCGGTGTGGAAAATCAGATACGTACGATATCCATTAGAGAACATTCTTCTGAGGCGGCGATACAGAGCAAGCTTTGATGCCTTGTAATAAATTTCAGCAGCAATCTGTACAGGACTCGTGATCCTTACATCCGCGATCACGAAGTTTGGCTGAGTCCCAATCCACTTTTCGACGTTGATCTCTACTTGTTTACCAGTGACTTCATTGATACGGTTGTGGAGGGTTTTTACAGTTATTTCAACGGCAATCTGATGTCCTCCAGATACCGACTCGGCCGCGAAACAGTCGGGCGATCCATCTTTATGAACGAAGAATTCGAACAGATAATCTGTTGACAGCCCATTATATTCGACTTCCCTATTACAAATAGGGCAACTGAAATTGTATTCTAGACCTGGATAATAACTTTCACTAATTAGTGTTTGTATTTCTTTACCCGTGTAGATATGGTTAATATCATTTCTCTTGGCTACGAACATTGGTTATTGTATACGAATGATTGTCTGGTCATTTCTGGTACGTAGATTGAACCAGTGGTGCGTCGGTACCCTTCCGCATCCGAGAATAATCTTTTCAGATTCTCATGTTACTGTGTACGTTGAAAGTCAAGTACTTACTCAATCACCGGTTGATGCCGAGCGTAAGATCGTCTCCTTCTCGGGTTCACCCGGTTTTTCGCGTTGAACGTAGATGACAAAATCACTGGGTTCTGTGTGCAACGGTCCTTGTTCAAGCATGTAGCTCTAAGAAACCGTATTACCAACTCCTAAAGGAAAGTACAACGACAATGACATCAATCTTTATTCGTATATCCCTGACTTTGTAACGTCTGGAGCGCAATCTCGTTGAGATTGTTCAAGAGAAGTGCGATCGTGAGATTAGATCCTGCAACAACAACCTGTCTCTCGGAGTCATAGATGATGATATTGACGTCTGAAAGGGTCGATAGATGCGTCTGAGAGAGTGCATTGTATACGTTCCGATAGGGTTCACCAGTCGCTCTATCCACCGGAACGTCTTGTTCCCGCGCAGTGATTTCCTTAGCGAGAATTCGAACCGAGAGCTCATCGTTACACTTTGCCACCAACTCGATCACGTATCGACGGCGCTGTGCTCTGAGCGAGTGATAGACCCGCGAGAGAAAGTCATCACTGTAATTGTCGTAGCCCATGGTGAACTCGTAGAGTTAGCTCAGGACTCTCAAATACCGGTACTCCCAAGACGTGCCTGCGAGCGATCATCAACATAACCATGTGCAAATTGGGTCAGGGATTAGTTCTTTTGAAAGAACTAATGATGGTTAGTTCTCTCAAGAGAATAAATTGCTAACTACCATCTGGTCAGCGATTTTCATAATGAGCGACGGACCTGGCCGTAAGCCGACGATCACTGACGACGATATCCTGGACGTGTTTCGCTCGTCTTCTGATCCAGTTTTGACTACGTCAGAGATTGCATCTCACTTCGACATCACGCATAGAGGAGTCCGAGATCGATTAGAGAATTTAGAGCAAGAAAATAAGCTTAAATGTAAGAAGGTTGGTGCTCGTGGGATGGTCTGGTGGTATCCTGGGTATACATCGACACCTGAAGAACCATAACTCAGAAATCCATCAGGAGCATGACGATGGACTCTGGGAGCAGTGAGGAGGGGTGAACATATTGTATCTTCTTTCATCTGCCTATTGATCGCTGAGGGCGAATGCGGGAACGAGTCGTAGCAATTGGCGATGCGTTCGATACATAATTCGAGATGCAAAGACAGGTCGAAGGGGATCACCCGCGTGGAGAAGATCGTCTTTGGGTGCCATCGAGCCCTTACTGTCTCATCCTCTGTGAGGCCGTTACCGCTACGCCCCAGTCAAGCGGCCTCCCTGCGAGTGGCAAAGCTGTCGCATCGGCTGCTGATGATATGAGTTTCTACCAAGAATCACCGCTGAAGTTCACTCCAGAAGCAGAGACATCTTCCCGGAACATTTAAACTAGTGTCGAACCCGTCCAATAGTATGTCCCAGTTTTATCAGAATGCAGATCCTGATCGGGCTCAACTTCTCCCCACAAAGGATACCCTAACCGCTTTGAAATCCGACGTAACTCTCGAATCAGCTATTTTAGAATTATGTGATAATTCCCTTGATGCTTGGAAAAGATCGAATGAACGGACGGGAAAAGCACACATAGATATAGACATAAACGAACATGGGGAACGAACGGAGCTCATCGTTCGTGATACGGCAGGCGGCGTCCCGCGGGACGACGCAGCAATGCTATTTGGTTTAGGAAAAACTGCAAAAGATCAGGTTTCTGGGGCAATTGGTACGTTCGGTGTCGGAGCAAAAAAGAGCCTGGTGAATCTTGGTCTCCCATTCCAGATCCGGTCGCGTGACAAGACAGCAGATGTTGGTTGGACCTATCGTATTACAGAAGACTGGTTCAATGATGACGAGGACTGGACTGTCCCAGTACATGACGCCGAAGATATCCAACCCGGAACAACCGAAATCCTCATTGAAGATCTAAATTATAATTGGAATGAGGAGACAGAACAAGAACTGCGAAACCGGCTCGGAGAGGCATATAATATGTTTTTGAGCGATGAAATGCAGGCGCTCCGTGGAACGAACTATGATCTGGAAATTATCGTGAACGGAGAGAAAGTCGAGCCCGAAGGGATCCCCAATTGGTCGTTCTCACCGTTTGATGGCCTTCATCCTCGACGGTATAAAAATATCGAACTAAATATTGCGGAATTCGACGCCCCTGTTTACCTCCACATTACAGTCGGCCTGTTAACAAAGAAAAGCAACCGAGCGGCTGGAACGGATATCTACTGTCAAGAACGGAAAGTCGCAAGCCGACTCCGCAATGCAGAAGGCGGATTCGGCAGTGGACAAGATCGACTTGGCAACTTTAATCCCCGCCATCAACGGTTGAAGGTGATCGTCGAATTGGAAACAGATGGTGATGGTCAAGTACTTCCGTGGGATACCCAAAAATCATCGATCGATAAGCACAATCCGTTTATGAGGGGTACTGACGATTGCAAGGGCGTGTATAATTGGCTGCGGCGCACTGTACAGTCGTATTTTGATCTCGATGCCGACCGTGTTCCGCAAGCGTTCCTAGAACCGTATGATGAGGATCACCCTGCTGCAATCAACGACGGCAAACCGAAGGTGCACGATTATTCCGATCGAACTCAAGTGGTCAAACAACATCGGCCTGATACTGACCTCTCAGACATCAAATTAATCACACGAAAAGCACAGGCAGATGCACAGCTTCAGATCACCCGTGAGGACGTCTTGGATGAGGCGCAGGTTGATGCCTATATCATGCAACTTGAGCGAGAAAGTGATCGCAACCGTGAAAACCTAGTCACTGTCTCTTCAGCACCAGCAGAGGTAGCCACTGAACATCCCCATGAGATTTCCGGGCAGATCAGTGAGTTAGCCCGTGTGCACCATCACAACGGTGTTTATTACCCCAATGATCTTCCAGAATGGCAAACCGCACGGTATGATGCACATATGAGCCGACACGGAAAGAAAGATCTCCGAGACCTTTCCGAGGCACCAGATGATCTCCCAGCCACGCTTGGCGAACTCGATGGTCAAGATGGAGATGATTTAGCAACGAACAATCAGGGTCCAACAGTCTATACAGCTGATAAACTTGAAGACCCCTCGAAATCAACTGAAGAAGCTGAGATATTCTTGGTTCTCGGCGGCGACACTGAGGACGAGCGCGGCTCAAGGGTTATGGAGACTACCAGAAAGGAATTGACCAACCAGTTGAATATTGGCAACTCGTCAACAGATGAGGTACTCTGGGAAGAACTCAGAGAACACCTCAAAGAGTCCTTGGACTGAAGACCGGGCGATTTTAGAGTTCGCCCTCTCATTATACGGCAAGATGGCAGATCCGATCTTACGCTGGGCTGGCGGCAAACGCCAGATGATTGACGATATTTTGTCTCGCCTTCCGCCGTTAACAGATTTCAACGACTATTATGAACCATTCTTTGGCGGTGGAGCTGTATTCTTTGAGTTAGAGCCAAGTAACGGCCATATCAATGATATCAATCCCACTCTGATAAACTTCTACAAGCAATTCCGGGATAATCTCGATTATATAATTACTGCAAACAACCGCCTAGATGACGATCTCAGTCGTTTCAACTCTGAAGAGAAAATGAAGGACTTCTACTACACCCGCCGACGGGAATTTAACGAACTGCAAAATGGCCGTTGTGAAGATAAACTGCGCGAAGCGGTATTATTTTTATTCCTAAACCGTACATGCTGGAATGGACTCTATCGAACGAACGAAGATGGAGATTTTAACGTACCGATGAAGAGTAAGATAATCAAGACAGAGTCTATCAAAGGAAATCTAAAACGTGGCCATTACGCACTTCAGAACACCACCATCACTTCAAAGGATTTCACGTTTATCGAAAAGGAAGTCGGTAAAAATGATTTGGTGTTCTTGGATCCGCCGTACCAGCAACAGTCGGATGCACGCCATTTCGACGAGTATCAACCAGGTGGCTTCGATGAAGAACGACAGAAAGAGTTACGTGATATTGCATTAAAACTTCATCGTCGGGGAGCTATCGTTATGATAACGAATTCCCATGATGCAAAGAATCTCTATACGAATCATGACGAATTTCATGAGAACTTTAGAATAAAACCGATCAAAGCATCTCGATCGATAAATAGTGACTCGTCTCAGCGGTCGCAACTCGGGGATACCGATATTATCGTCACCAATAGTCCTCAATTTTGGGATCATAAGGACTTCGACAATTTCCGGTGAATGCTGCCCCACACCAGTTGTCTGGAACTATTCTATTAGTGATCGTTTTGTCACTAGCTTTTCCAAACTTCACAGATGCTCTTATATGGGCAACTACCACACCGAGATTCCAGATCTAATTCATCTAAGGTATGTCTCGCTGGGTCAGGATCCGGTCGGACAGGTAATCCTTTTCCAGACGTCACTCGCAATTCATCCGGTAGTTCAGAGAGATACGAACTGAAGTTAGTCCAGTCTGTATCGAATTCAATCCGATCACCACTTTCCACATAGAATAACTCTGTCGATGCGACTTCAATGTCGTATTCCTCTTTTAGCAACCAAGCATATGTCGTCAATTGCCATTTATACTTTTTCTCCAAATAAGAATCTGTCTGTGGCTTTTTTCCAGTCTTAAAGTCAACAACCTTCCAGCCGGAACTCGTTTCTAACAATAGATCGACGACCCCGTTAAGATGAACCTGTGGCTCATCAGGATGGACTGCCGATAATTCGTACTCCGGTAACACTGTCGTAGCTGACAACACTTGTTCCCACAGTTTAGACTCACGATAGCTTTCAAGGCTTGTTTCCAACTTATCTCGGATTTCGTCTTCCAGTTCAATATAGTTCGTTACATTTTCCCCCCAGCTATTACTCTTAGAGTCCCATCTATCTACAATGATATCCTCATGCAATGCCTCTATCGCTCCATGAACAAGTGTCCCCCAATACGTTGGTTGCACACCATCTGGTGCATTGTTTCCCGGTGGAGACTCTCCTCGCGTTTCGCTCACCTCCTGTAGTGCCCGGTACTGATAGCGTCGTGGACATGCAATGAGATCGTTTAATGTCGATGGGTTCAGCTGACGTGGCGCAAACGGAATACCGTCCCATGTAAACTCAGTCTCGTCTCTTTTTTCGGCTGCTGATACAGAAATATCTGGAAGCCCAATCATCTCTGCGGCTGGTGGCCCAGGCTGTTCTAATAACCCGATATCCAGCGGTATCGATTCTGGCACATCGTCGGAGGCTTCCATACTATTTGCCTCAAGATTGAACGTTACCGGATCATCATTTTCAGATGCCGTCCAAGTCTTTCTACGCTGGAACACCTCTAACAATGGATGTGCCCATGATGACCACTCATTATGATATGTAATTTCATTCCCAAGTGGGAGAATGAGGTGATCGCTCGCCCGCGTGAAGGCTACGTAAAGCAAGCGCCAAAACTCACCAAACTCATCTTTGATAGCCGGATTGAACGGATGGTCATACCTGAACCGGCCCATATCATCCCGGTCTGGAGCAAGCCACAACGTCGAGCGATACCCTAAGTTGATCCAATTGTTTCCTGGCCCTTCATTATATGATACTGGTCCATCTCGTGAGCGTGGCGCGACCGCAAATTCCTGATCGCGGGTCTCTGGGTCACGAAATTGAATACGATCTCGACTTTGGATTCGCCCTCCTGGGCCAGCTAAAAGATCTGGAAGGACAACAACGTCGAATTCTAATCCCTTCGAACTGTGGACCGTCCGTAGCTTAACCGTATTTTCGTTACTACTATCCGCCGTTTGGGCGAGTTCAAATGTTTCATTGTTTGAGGTTGCCATATCGCGGTATCGTTGGAGTCGATCGACAAATTCTCGATACGGAAGCAATTCTTCTTCTTCCCAGTCACGAGCTAATTCAACGAGAACCCAGAGATTCCCATACCGTTGCATCGCATCTTCGCCCGCCAACAGTACAGTTTCGAGTCCAGTGTGCTGAATGATTTTCTGGATAAGGTCCGCCTTTGATCCCTCTCGGTCCCAACGGAGATCGTTGTGCAAGTCAACGAGCCCTGCTAATCGCTCGCGGTCGTCTGGATCTAAGTCGTCGTCTGACCACTCTTCGAGCGCATACGGTAGGTTCCAGTCATGACGTGCGAGAAATCGTAGTGTATGGTCTGACAACGCAGTTACTGGCGATCGGAGAATCCGCAATAGCGAGTCTTTCGAGTGAGGGTGAGCAAACCAATCAAGAACATCGATAATGAACCGAATTTCCTGAGCTGCAAACAGCCCACGATGTGCAACGATTGCGTTCTCTAACCCGTAGTCATCAAGTGCATCACGGAACTCTTCCATGTATTTCCCACGACGGAACAGGAGCGTGACATCACCTGCTTTGACAGACCGCTTTTTATCGTCATCACCAACCATGATATCGTCGTTATCGACTAGCCCACGAATCGTCGCAGCTGTCTGTTGAGGGTCACGCTGACGCCATTCGTCGGCATTTACGTCACCAAGTGGAAGAACGTGTAGGTGACTCTGATCATCGTTCGTGGGAGGACGGTATGGACGCAATGGCTGGAAGTCTGTCGAAAATGTTCCGATTGCGCCCCAGCCGTCATGCTGGAACAGTCGATCAAACAGGTGGTTACCAGCGCGGACAAGATGAGGATGACTCCGAAAGTTCGTTACCAACTCGGCCCTCTCCCAGTCGGTCACTTCTAAGTAGCGGTCAGGATCACCGTTAGCTTCCTCATCAGCAGCATGTTCAAGCAGATGTGCAAATATCTCTGGATCTGCCGATCTCCAACTGTAGATCGACTGTTTGACGTCACCGATGACGAGAATGTCACCGCCATTTTCATCGTTCGTGATTAAGTGACTGAGAATACGGCACTGGGCATAACTGGTGTCTTGGAACTCGTCAACAAAAACCTTAGAGAAGCGATCAGAAAGGCTATTCTGAAGGTGTTTGCTATCACCGTGTTCAAGATACTCCCAAACAATATATACGATATCCTGATAGGAGAGCTGTCCGGATTCTCGGGTTCGGGAATCGTACTCTGCTTCAAATGCATCCAACAACTCATCCAAGGCGTTAGCAAATCCAATATTGTGCCGATACTCGTCCCCGATTGCTTTTTGGCTCTCATCACTCGGTTCGGAGATTTCGCCCTCCGGGATTCCAGTTACATGGGAAACAATATTCCTAATGTCCGCGCCGTTGAATGGTGGTTCACGATCGTTGTGAAGGCCTGACTGCATTTTAGTTCGGAAAATATCAGTACCTGAATCTGCCCCCGGAGCAGGGAACTCATAGCACGCTTCACGAAGATCTTGATGGATATTGAATAGATATCGTCGTGGGGATGTTTCCGTTAGCGCCTCTTCAAGCAAGTCAAGCGCCTCTTCATACTCATCATCGTCTCGGAGCGTCCGCTCAATCTCCTGTAACAGTTCATCTGTCTCTATCTCGTCTCGGATATCAAACTCAGGGGAAACATGTACCTCAGAGGCGATCTCACGCAAGAGATCCCCGACAAACGAATCGATCGTAGAAATATTACTGTCGGTTTCTAGCCATCGCCAAAGTGCCGGGTCAAAGGCTGTGTCCACATTTTCCTCGTGCTCTCTGAGTAGTTTCTTTATTTGGCCTTTCAGTTGTCCAGCCGCATCTCGGGTAAAAGTCGTAACAAGAATATCAGTGAACGGGTTCTCGGTCAATGACCCTGGATCAGGCTGAGCCATTCGGGCAACTGTCTCCGCGACAACTCTGGTAAGTGTGGCTGTTTTCCCTGTTCCTGCCCCTGATCCAACTGCGACCCGACCAGATCCTTCTTGGAAGGCGTACATGACCTCAGCTTGGTCATCAGTAAATTCGAACCCGTCCGCTATTTCGAGTTCCAAGTCCGCGACGAGTTCATTGTGGTTCATTCGAGTTCTACCCCCGAATCCGGAATCTGGCACAGATCACGGTAAACACAGTTAAGACAATCGTCACGATCCACAACTGTCGGACTAACTGTTAGTTCTATCTCGCTAGATGAATCAAGCGTATCCGCTAACTTAGAAAAGTTCTGTTTCCAGTCTTCGACACTACTCTCCCAATTTTGGGGATATCCACGCGGGACTAACTTCTCAACCCACTCGCCCTCTGGAGCAATAATATTAGTATAGTTGTTTTGAATGGCAACAGTACGGTTGCCGTCACTCGGTCCCGCGTATTGTTCCTGTAGTGCTATTCCAATAACCTTTGAGTCGTGTTCATTGCTTTCGTGCTGGTGACCCGCAATCATACGATGATCAATGACGTACTTCGAGTGGTAGTTGCAGTTCTCTTCCCGACCACAATCAAGACATAGTTCCCCCGTCTGTTCGTTGGATTCCCAAATAGCTCCATCAAAACAAGATTTTAGAGCGCTATTAGCCCGCTTGGAGAATCGAGTAAAGAAGATTGGGAGCGCATATGTGCTATCACCGTTCTGAATTCTGTCAAGGCGGTACGCTGGGACAGCTAAATCGTGGCCCTCTATTGTGACCTCCCCTCCAGATCGCCATTTCCAATCGCGCTTGATATCGGCTTCCCGTTCGGCAAGAACAAGCTCCCGCTCGGCACGAAGGTTTTGATAAATTGTATTCATATCGTACTCAGAAAACCGATCCTGATCGTGGACCCATTCTCGGAGCTGTTGTTGAGACTGGAATTGCGCAAGGCCTCGCTTTGTGCTCTGACGCTCGGGAAGGAGCGTCTCAACTATGTCTTTCCACTTTTCGACGTAACGTGGGTCCGCGTAGTTTTCTCGAACAATATATGGAAGATGGCCAAGTCGCCAATGGGGTGTCTGTGAGTAGTACTTTGGTATTTCCCCTCTCGTGGGATTATTCCCAGTGAAATTATACATGAATTGGTAATAATAGTATTTCAATCCACACTGTGCCTGCATGTCCAGTTCGTGAGGGTGATGTGGCTCCCCTGTGACAGCATCTAATGACACTTCACTGAATGCGGCTTCGTCTGGTTGAATGGTGACACTGGTCGGTGGCTCTTGATATCGTTCAACACGAGGTAATACAAGTGCTGTTAGTGGGTGTTGTTTAAGCCGAGCGGCGATCGCCTCCACACCGGCCGCCGAAATCGTATCTGTGTCCGCTATATGAGGTTGCATCGCATAATAGAGCAACATCCGGAGTCGCTCACGTGGTGCCACTTGACCGGCAAGAACTTCCCAATCTGCTTCGGTATTAGACTCTGGACTTGGCATCCAATCACCAACGGAGAGTCTTTGGACTGGTCGATTTGATGCGTCCTTGTCAGCGTTCACATCGAACAGATCAATGAACGGAGACCATGCGATCTCGTTTCCACGCTCATCCCGATAGCTATGATACAATCGGATTGTCCCATCTGAAGTCAGCGTCGAGAGTCCTGCTTGGTAGAAGTCGAGTGCCTCTTCATAATTCGATCTTCTACTATCTAAATGATGATATGGTGTTTCGCCGGCTCGTGTCTGTTCGTATACAGCCTCACGGAGTTCACGATGTAGAAACGTTGGTGTGGATGCTTCTCCCGGGAATTCGTCTGCATTCATCCCTAAGAAGAATACATGCTCAGCTTCTCTAAAGAACGCGTTCCCGGCGTCCACCACGGGTACAGCATACTGGTCTAGATGTCTCTTCCCATAGGACTGCTTCCCTAAGACTGCAGAGAATGCGCGGCCGACCTCATACCAACTCCTCGGAGCATCAAATAGTTCCTGCACCCGATCGTAGTGATTTCCAACATCTCCAAGTGCACTCCGAACGTGTTCTGCTTCATTGGTAGTATGTCGTTCGTCCAGTGTTGTTCGGGTTACGTCAATCGCAGGACCCGTATTCAGTTCTCGCTTGTGATCGACTGTTTGGCGAACATATGCCCCGAGATACTTTCCAAATAGATCTTCCAGTTCCTCGCCAGATGTTGGTGGCCCGTCTGCTAATGTTTCAATGTCAGAAAGGTACTCTGTGACAGCATCCCATGGGCCCGTCCAGTCTGGTATTTCATTGACCAGAGAACGCCATTCAGAGAATACTATTCCTTGGCCTTCATACCGGTCTGGTTCGTTGTTGTAGAACTGCTGTTTCCGATGGAGTTCTTGTTCGACTTTCGTGAATCCACGCCCCTCGATCGGCCAAGTCCGGCCATAGCTTCCTCGGGGGCAGTACCCTAAGCGAAGAGGGTCCACCAGTTCTCCATACGTTATTGGTTGATCGTTAGCGACTGCATCGACAACATCAATCAGCGTGCGAAAACAACGATATGCTGGAATATTTGCAAATGGGCGGCGAGTTTCGACATGAACTGGGATCTCTACGGTTTCGAATGCCTGTTCAACGAGAGACTGGTAGCTCCCAGCGTCTGGTGCGACGATAAGAATCTCACGCGGATGTGTTCCATTCTGGACAAGTCCTCGGATTTCCGCCGCAGCATGTTCGACAGCCCGTTGATCAGACGGAGCTTCAATAAATTCGATACCATCAGGAATACTATCAGGCTGCTTCGAGGTTGCGGTCAGTAGTGTCTCGCTTGCATTAGCTGCCAGTGTTGGGTCCGCTGTCTCTCCGGGGGCGGGTGTGCTTGTTGTTGTTAGTGAATCAAATCGGCACGTATTGTACTCAGTACTTCCAGTTCCAGTAAATATCTCTACGTCTGGCGCTTTGTCGTGTGCTGCTAACGTTTCGATGAAACGTAAAGTCGGGTTGTCGAACACACTGATGCCAACGATTGCAATCCACTCGACATGATTGTACTCGGCAGTCCACTGGGTAGAAATATGATTCCGAGCTTCATGGACGAGGTGACTTCGTGATTGCTGCCGATCTAATTCGAGCGACGATAGTTTTGACTCAATGATCCGTTCGATCCCCTTAAATGCGGTGAGTGAACGATTGCTCTGAACCTGCGCAAATCGGTTGTTCAATTGGGTGAGTTGGCGCGTTGCCGGCGTGATATTGGTTGCTGCATCTGTCCATCGGAGGAAGTCATCGTACTCTGTGATGAGTGCCTCTCTAGTATCCTCTTCCTGATATGGGAGTCTAGCGGCTAACGCTTCAATAGCTGATTTTTCTGATGACTTTACAGAGTCGCCGAACTCAACAGGAACAGCCGCGTTTTCTGTTCCCGGCTTCGGATCCGCATGCATGAAGATTCCTTCGACAAGGCGGTCACGGATACTATCAGCTAAGATACGACTTGGCGAATCAGTAGGACTGAGAAGTGTACGTGAGAGATCCTCAACTGTTGTGTAGTGACTAAGTCTTGATGTCGGCAGGTTCTGGTGATCTAAGGCCTCTTTGAGATTCTGTTTGAGCAGTTGACCTGAAAGAATGCACATACCCGAAGGATGCCGCGCGGGGGTCATGGCAGCATTGTCGGCTTTGCTTTCGAGATATTCGATCGCGGACCCCGTGCGAACTCGAATCGCCATAGACTTATGAGATAGTCCCGATATAAAATCTTATCTAATAGACATCAATACATCATTTCGGATACTTCAAATAAACTGTTTTATATCTGTGAAAACGTTATCTAACCTGTATACACAAAACTATTGTACCCCCGCTTTCCCAATAATTGTAGTAATGGGTAACACGATGGACACCCGAAAGGCCTCCTTGGACCGAGAATGGAGGCCACTCACAGATGAACATGATCGTCATCTGTCACGTGCAGAGGAGAGTTTTACTGCGTTTGAGGACGGCAACGCAGTGGATCCGCTCGCATTAGTTGGTGCGTACCGATCTGGAAAAACTCAACTTATATATCACCTTTTCAATGATTCCTGGGATCGCGGTATACCAGCCTTTTACATTGGAGATCCAGGAGAGATGCTAACACAGTTTAGCAATTCAGAAGAATCAAATCTTAATAAGTGGATCCAAGACCGAATCGATGAACAACTCACCGCCTACACAGAAAACAATCCAGATGGAATTAACTGGTTTCCAAATGTTGACACCGAATCAAAACAGGTGTTCGTGGAAAAGCATGCTGATGATGTCAACGTAGATGGAACTGTGAAGACTGCCCTCTTCTTTGACGAAGTTGAGCAATCCTACCAGGATTTCATCAAAGCAATGGACCAAGATGATGATAATCCTCTACGGAAAATCAACGATGGTCTTCAGGATTCGATCAAGATTTGGAGTTTCGGGATGATCTCTGCGTTCGAATTTATTGGTGAGGCAGATTGGGGGCGTATGCGCGAAATTCGGATTCCTCCACTTGAAGTCGATGATGTGCGAAATCTATTACAGGATCAACGTCCTGATGCAGTCGCCCTCGCAAATGTTATCTGGTGGCTCGCACGTGGTCGGACTGGACTGATAATTAAGCTAATCGATAATCTCCCTGAAGATGTTGATGCGGACGCCATTGATTGGCTCCGTAATCTAGCAGAAGAGAATTTCCGAGACACAAGTCCAATTAACAATCTCTGGACGGACTTGGACAGAGAAAACTGGGAGTCCGCAATTAATGCCCTTCTCTTCCTTGAGGGCGGATTGGATGAGTGGCAAGTCGATTACGAGAGTGGCTTAACGGTGACTAAATGCCAACACATTGCCATCAACATCCTCAAAGACGAGTATTCGTTCGACCAGACTGAAGACCATCAAGATGCTCTTGAGATCCTTGACCGCAACGTTAAGCGTGTATTCTCAGGTCTGGCAGTAACTGAGGAGGGGCTATTTCCTCCGGTCAGTTTGGGAGATGAAGACGAAGCAGACGCATTTTTGTCTCTCGTGAGCGACCTAACTGTCTCATTCGAGCCCGCAAGCTCTGCCCGTTCAATCGCTATAGAGGCTCTTGATGATGCTGAAGGAGTATTCCATACAGGCTGGCTGTCCGAAACGAGGGATGTGGATGAGGTAGATCGGTATGTCACCACTGCTGCCCCTCGAATTGTCCAGGGGGCATTTCCACCGATCGCGGTCAACCCAGAGCGTGTCTCCGAGCAGTCAACAGATAATCTTGAGGACGCAATGGAGCGAGGACTTTCAGTCCAAACTGGAATCCCCGCAAACGATTCCGTTAGTATTCAATTTTGTCCTACTATTGAGTCGTTTGAGGCGGAACTTACAGAGCTCACAAACAATTACGACATCACAGATCCAACAGTATTAGTTATTCCAGACGATGATGACTTCGAGTACTCCAGCTCAGATATTGATGTCTATACCCGGCATCATCTACTTAAAATTGAATCATATCAATCAAATCGATTTTGGACATTTATCGCAAATCTACATGGAAGATTAAAAGACGAAGATCTATCAGACCCTTATACAATTGATAAAAATAAGAAAGGTGATCTCCTAAACAAGTGCCAGGAAAGAGAAGTCCGAAACACGATTGAAACGCTCTATGATCAGCTTCGACAAGTCGCAATCGATCAAATTGAAACTCTTGAGACGACTTATCGAGAGACATACTCTCTTCCCAACACTAACACGCTTCTCTGGAATGAAGAGAGATTGAATGGGGAAAAGCCCTATTGGTCGAACGGAGAGTTCGTTGAATCGACGATTGCACTATCGTATCTTCTGCTCTTTGGTCCTGAGTACGAGCCGACTCGTGAGTATAGCAAGCTTTACAAACGACTAGAATACAGTATAAATCACGATCTTGTAGCTGGTAATAAAGGAGGTCTACAATTCAAGTCCTATTTTGATGATCTCTTCACACAAAGCGGCTACGGAGATAATATTAATGACGAACGTCTTCACTACGAAGTGAACAACGAGCTAGCCCCAGCAGTCAAACAGACTCGTGACACACTGACTGCCCTTGCAAATCTCAATGACGTTTCGATCATCATTGAGAAACTTGACGATCCAGATGTTGACCTACAAAACGGACAAGTACCAGTCGCCAGTGTTTCTGGACTCACCCATCTCGGCTACGGGTTGATTCGTGCGTTGCTGATTACTGGCTTGACTACAGGCGAAAATCCAGAAATAGACATCAAATCACGACTGCGGAACGTTATTTCTGATATCAATTCAGAACTCGCAACTATCGAGGACTACAAAGATCAAGTTGCAAATCGCAATAATACCCTGACATCACCTGACACAGTTAATGTTGGAACGTGGATAGATATTAAGGCAAGCAGGTTAGACCAATACGAGACGAATCTTACACAGGTGCGGACTGGTGTCGAAGATCTCATTGAAAAAGTTGACGCGGCCCCATCCGCTGGTTCAATCGCTTATCACTACTGGTTCCTACTTGATATCTATCTTGAGGATATCTCAGATCAGATCGATGACCTCGAATCACAGATAGCCACTGCAACTGTCAGTGATATCACCGATGCTGTCCGTCTCTTCGAGAGTGTTCACACAACTATTTCCGAAGAAGAATTTATTGATATCGCCTTCGAAAATCGGCAGAAGGCGTTGGGGCAGGTGGAAGACTACGGTGACCAGATCTTCGATTTAGAATCGCACATTGGTCATACTGAACTCAGTATCCCTGAAGACAATGATGATCTTGAGAAATTGAATAATATTGTCGGAGAACATATTACACACCTCTCATCCCTTGAAAGTGACTTAGAGACAATCAAAGCAGAGTCTGAGACGCTTGAGGAGGAATTGGACGAGTGCCGAAACGTACTCATAAGCCTCTTCGAAAAGAAGGAAACATCAGAGGTAGCCAATGACTGAAAACACACCAGCGATCGTTGAGGATGTCAGTGATCAGGCAGACTCGCTGTCTGATACCTTGGAGCGACTTTCTGAGTTCCGAGAGACCGTTACTACCTACCAAGAACGCGTTGAAAACATGGGTGAAAATGAACAGGACGCGTTCTATCAGAGTGCAAACCTACTCCGTAATGAAGCGGAGAAGGCAACAACCCCAGAAGAACTACTTGCGTTAGAAGATGATATTGAAGAAGCGGTCCGATCGCCGTTACAGCAGGTTGCAGAGGAATCCTTAGAAGCGCTTCTCGACCTTATCCAACCAAATATCAGTGAAGAAGTCCGTTCACAGACCTTCGAAAAACTCGAATCCAAAATTCCCCTTGAATTGGATCGGGCTAGAACTGCATATCTTGAAATATATAAAACAGTTGATGGTTTTTCAGAGACACTAAAAAATGTCCTTGCGGCGATCATTGAAAATGACTACTCTCTGCTACAATCTCCGGAGCAGGATCTCAAACCGACCATCAAACAACTTGAAACTCGACGAGATACACTCAAATCTCTGGAAACTGTCTTTGAAGGCAGTGGTGATTGGAGACCTTCTCTCGATTTCGTTAACATTCAAGAATTCTACTCTAATCGATCTACCGAAATTGAAATTTCAGAGGTAGAAAATAAGATTGAGAGTATCACTACTTCAGTGAACACTATCGAAGATGGGGGGATTCCAGTTGGAGATATTGTCAGCGAGAAATTGAAATCCTGGTACGAGACCGGTGACTTAGATCAACTGGTGTCGATACTCAGAGATATTGATGATGGGATTTCGTCAACAGCAGACAGCTACGAAGATGTCACTGAATCGATGGAGGAGTTAGAAGATTATGATTTAGACGGTGGAATGTTCCAAACCGAACTCGACGAACTTCAGTCTATGTACACCCAATTAGAATTGCATAGTTACTCTTCAGTTGGAGACCTTGAGGATTCAATTGAAGAACTATCCATTCAGATTGGTCAATTCCACACCCAACTCCATCAGCGGCTGAAAGCCCAGGTAGAACTCGTTGATAAACTGGATGTTGAGGAGTCAGAGTCGCCACCAGAAGTCCACCTCGGAACTGAGGATTCGGCACTGCTGCCAATGGATGTTAAAGATAATCCCGCACAGGCTCTCGATGACTGTAGTGCACTTCACGAGTGGATTACAACACATCTGAAAGCGGATTCGGAGACAGTCAATCAGGATCAACTGATCACTATTTGGCAGTCAATTAGTGGTGGTGATGAAGTCCAAGTCACTGAAGAGAACCGTGAAACTATCTTAACACTAGCAGATCGCTTACCATTGAGTGTGGTCCTCAGTGGTACGTGAAGCGGTCGTTTCGGAAATAAAATCAGTTCTTGAAGGACCAGTCAGTATCGACTGTGAACGACGGGGTTTTGAGCGCCGTCGCGGTGTCCCAGATTCAGTTTTTTGGGTGAAGCCAGCAGATGATCGTTTTGAATATAGACTACTACCGATCCTCGTTGAGTTAGAAGGTACCTTCGCAAATGCACTTGATGACTTTTCCAAATTCGCAAACCGATATGATGATACTGATTACCAGTATTCAGTGGAAGCCCCGGTTATTGGTGATTCCGCACCTGATAGATGTCTAAAACGAATGAAGTATGATGTTATTGGCATTCGTGCGAATTCGATTACTGATGATCACGACATAAAGGAGGAGAAGATGCACGATGCACTTTCATCTTGGTTCGATCGGTTCAAAGCCAATATACAGACTAGGGTTTCGGTGATCCGTCACCTTCCTCAGAAGGTCATCGAATGGCACCTCTCTTTCACCATGTTCGGACACAATTTCGAGACTGTCGTTCCATTTATTTTTTCTGAACGTGAATCGGTCAGTGATGAAACGATAGAACGACTCACAGTTCCATCACTCCCTGGTATTGTTGTCGTGAATAACAAGTACGATAGTCGGGATCACACAGAATTACAACACAAAACTGCTATCGAGTTCTCCGCAATCCATCCAATCAGATTCCGATGAATCGATAAATTCTAACTTATTGCATCTCTCTGTCGGTTTTAGCAGTTCAGGTCTGAAGCGGTACTAAATCTCGGTGACGAAACGAAATTGGTAGTTTCTCTCCAGACTCCGTATCACGAAGCGTGTACGAGTAGGCATCCAGCGGCCGCTCGGTCTCTGTCCCGAGATCGTCCACGACAATGTCGATGATCTCACACACCCTGCCGTGATGTCTTGTGTCGGGATCGTCAGGACCGACGTAGATCCGTACCTGATCACCGACGCAGTACGGCTCAGTTGAGGGTTGCGGGATGTATTCCATACAGGTAGTTAGAGTACGCAGCTGTATCACTCCACCGACCACACCCGCTCGTAAGCACGCTTACTGAGCAACTGAGAAGAGTTGTATGACACCCTCTTTAGTCTACTAGTAGCTTGATGGTTTGGTCCGGTTTGACGATCGTCGTCACTCGGCCGCGGTACTCCTCCCGGTCGGCGTCCTCGGCGATGACGGTGCAGTCGCCCGCGAGCACGCGGATCGCGTCGTCGATCATAGGGCGGTTGGCCGCGGGTTCCTACTTAAACTCGCGGACGGAGCCGCGATGGCGCAGCGCGAACTCGGTCGGAACGTCCCCAATTACTGTGGTTCGATATATAGTGTGTTATAGAATATTTGTGGGGGATATAGCATATAATATTACGCTTACGAAGATATTTGTAGGAGAGATTTGATTTCTCGATATGGTGCGCATGACAGGAGAACGAAGCGAAACGCGGCGAGCCGTCTTGCGTTCGGGGAGCGCCGTCGGTCTCACAGCGATGGCTGCAGGGTGTCTCGGGGATTTGGGGGGCTCCGGAAACGAGATCACGATGATCCTCACCCCCGCGGAGTCGGACGTCGATATTCAATCACAGTATCGACCGCTGATCGATCACATCGAGTCCGAAGTCGACGTGACGGTCTCCCTCGATCGGGCGAGCAGTTACGCGGCGACGCTGCAGGCGATTCGGAGCGATCGCGCACATCTCGCCGACACGTCCCCGTCGGCCGCCGTCGCTGGCAGCGACGTCGCCGACGTCGTGGGGGTACGCGTCGCCTACGGGGCCGCACAGTACTTCTCGCTGATCACGACGACGCCCGACAGCGGTATCGAGGAACTGTCCGATCTCGAGGGGGAGACCGTCGCGATGGGGTCACAGCTCTCCGTTTCGGGCACGCTCGTGCCGATGACGATGCTCAAGGACGCCGGACTGGACACCGGATCCGCACCCGACGGCGATCCGGTCGACTTCGAGTCCCGCCACTCGGATCACAGCACGGCGGCCGAACAACTGATCGAAAACCCGGACGTCGCGGTGGCGACCACGGGTGCGTTCTCGACGGCACCCAACGTCCCGCAGGAGCAGTTCGACGAGATGTCCGACGACTTCGTGGAACTCTCCTCGGAGTACGAGAACGCGGGTACCGCGGACGAGGAACTGCAGTTGCTGGCCGTCTCCGATCCGCTCCCGCGGGCCCCGATCATGGCCCGCTCGAACTGGGACGATCCGATTCGCGAGGACGTCGAGACGGCCATCCTCGAGGCCGAGGATCTCAGCCACGACGACGACTACGAGGGCGAGGAACTCTGGTTCTCCGACGTCGTCGAGGGGAGCCGCGAGGATTACGAACCCATTCAAAAAGTTCTCGACGAACTCGGGCTGGAATTCGAAGACATCTCGTAACGAGTTCGAGTTGCGCTCTCACTATCAATGAGTAATATCTCAGTCGAGAATCTCACGAAGCGCTACGGCGACACCGTCGCACTCGACGACGTTTCGTTCGAGGTTCCGGACGGCGAATTCGTCGTCGTGCTCGGCATCTCCGGATCGGGGAAATCGACGCTGTTGCGGTGCGTAAACGGCCTCACGAGTCCGACTGCTGGCACCGTGACGATCGACGACGACCGGATCACGAGCCCGCGGGACGATATCGCGATGATCTTCCAGAGCCACAACATCATCGGGCAGATGAGCGCGTACTCGAACGCGCTCACGGGGTCGATGGGCCGAAACGGGCTCTTCGACAGCCTCCTCCGGTTACAAGACCGCGATGAGAAGATCCGTGCGCTGGAGGCCCTCGAAACCGTCGGCCTCCTCGACGAGGCCCAGCAGCGGGCGCGGCAGATGAGCGGCGGCCAGCGACAGCGCGTCGGGATCGCTCGAGCGCTCGTCCAGCGGCCGAACGTCTTGCTCGCCGACGAACCGGTCGCCAGTCTGGATCCGGGCAGCGCACAGCAGGTGATGAACTATCTCCGGACTGCCGCCGCCGACCGCGGGCTGACCGCGATGGTGAGTCTCCATCAGATCAATCTCGCCCGGAAGTTCGGCCAGCGGTTTATCGGCCTTCGGGACGGGCGGAAGGTGTTCGACGGCTACCGCGAGGACCTCACCGTCGATGCGATCGACGAAATCTACGGCGACATCGACACCGAGGGGATGGTCGTGATCGCGGAGGACGACTCTCGCGGCGATAGTTCGTCCGCCCTCGAACGCGAGGGGGCCCTGTGATGAGCGGCGAAACCCCGTCCGGACGGGCGGACGACCCGTCCGACGTCGCCGGTCGACTCGAGCGAATCCGACAAGCCCGCCGCGTCCGAGCGATCGGGGCCACGGCGGTCGTCCTCGTCGTCGGCTTCCTCTTCGTCCAGGCGCTCAACGCGGTCGACTTCTTCACCGAGCGCTACCAGTGGGGCTTCTTCGTCGAATCGCTCCGGGATTTCTTCCCGGTCAGGCTGTACGGCGGCTGGTTCCCGTTCCTCGACGTCCAGCAGTACTGGGCGTTCATCGCCGAACGGAACCTCATCTTCGATCCGGCGAGCTTCCAGGCCCTCGTCACCGATCCGATCGGGTTCGTCTTCGGGGGCGGCCTCGGGATCTTCTCGGTGTTCGGGGAGGCAGGGATCACGCTGGCGATCGGCTTCGCCGGGACGATCCTGGGCTTTCCGCTCGCCCTCCTCTTCGGCGTGCTCGGCTCCGAGCGCGTGACCCCCTTCCCGTTTAATTTCCTGTTCCGCAGCACGATGTCGGGAATCCGGTCGATTCCGGCGCTGGTGTGGGCACTGATCTACATCCCGCTGGTCGGACTGACGCCGCTGGCAGCGTTGCTCGCCGTCGGAACCGACACGATCGGGAACCTCGGACGACTGTTCACCGACGAACTCGAGGAGATCGAGGACGGCCCGATCGAGGCGATGCAGACGACCGGCGCGAGCCGGCCGCAGGTCATCGTCTTCGGGATGCTGAGTCAGGTCCGGACGTCCTTCATCGCCTGGACGCTGTACATCCTCGAGATCAACGTGCGGGTCGCCGTCTCGCTGGGGATCATCGGTGCCGGCGGGCTCGGGGAGATCCTCGACATCCAACAGGGACTGTTCCAGTTCACCAACGCGATGGCGACGCTGCTGTGTATCTTTGTGCTGATCATCTCCGTCGAACTGTTCAGTCAGCGGATCCGCTCCCGGCTGCGGTCGGACGACGAGACGATGGGGCTGCGCGAGCTAATCCTCGGACTCCCCCAGCGGATCGTCGAGTCGCTCGCCCGCTGAGCCGCTCGATGACCGTCTACTCGCCGGAACCGGGCGTCGCGTCGCCGTCCAGCCGTCGCTCGTACTTCTCGACGGCCTCCTCGAGCGCCGCGCTCGCGTCGCTCTCGAGTGCGTCTGCGAGGGCCAGGAGCGCGAACAGGGCGTCGCCGAGTTCGTCGGTCGCGATCTCGAGGTCGGCCGGCGACTCGCCGTAGTCGGTCGAGGTGTTCGCGTCCTTCCCGAGTTCGCCCACCTCCGAGACGAGATCGAGGAGGCGGAACTCGGGCGGGGTCTCGAGGTCGTGTTCGTCGACGAAGTCGGCGACGGATCGTTGTTCGTCCATACCATCGACTATGCCAGTCTGGAAAAAATCACACGGAAGCGGATCGCTGTCGGCGTCCCTCGCTGATGGCGGCTGTCGGCCTCCGCGTCGACGATCGAAATACTCCGTCTCCGTACTCGTCTCGGCACCGTCCTGTCGGCGAAAATCACAATCGGCATATCGCTGGTTCGACTCGCTTTGGGGCATGGATGATTCACTCGCGACGATCGAACGGACGGCCATCGAGGCCTGCCGGACGGGTGGGGATTTCCTGCGGGACGCGTCCCGGTCCAAGGAGACGACCGCCGAGCGCCTCGAGCACGACGTGAAATCGAGCGCTGATACCGGCGCGGAGCGACGAATCCTCGACGTGATTCGCTCGCGGTTTCCGGACCACCGGATCGAGGCCGAGGAATCGGGGATCCACGAGGGACGCGGCGAGTACGAGTGGCTCGTCGATCCCCTCGACGGGACGAATAACTTCGAATCGGGATTGCCGTCGTTCGCGACGGCTATCACCGTCCTCGCCAATGACGAGCCCGTTCTCGGCGTTGTGTACGTGCCGCTACTCGACGACCTGTACGTAGGGCGGCGCAACGACGGCGTTCGGTACAACGGCCGTCCCGTCCGAGCCGAGAGCGACGCCGACCCGTCGACTGCGACCGTCGTCTCGGTGATCGGCCACGACGTGAAACGTAACGCCGAGTATCGATCCGTCTCGGCGTCGATCAACCGGGCGCTCGAGGACCGCTGCAAGCGCCGTCTGGAAAGCTGGAGCCCGACCGTCCACTGGGGACTCCTCGCGCGGGGGCAGTTGGACGGTATCGTCTGCTATCGACCGGACCGAGAGGAACAACTGCTGGGCGAACGGTTCGCGGCGGAGAGCGGGTCGCGGACCGAGTCGGGATCGAACTGGTTCGTCGGGGGCGCGAACGATTCGATCGTCGATTGTGTCTGCGAGATCGCGTCGGAATCCGTTCCGTCGTGACTCGGTTCCGATCGGCGGTCTCCGTTCGATTCGTCTCAAAAGCAGCTAAACGACTACGTGTTACTGAACATCGCTCGTGTTACTGACGCCGACTAACACACGCTTTCGAAATCGCGACGGCTCAAAACGGGCCGATACCGAGTGCAGCGAGTACCCAGATGGCGAGGACGATGGCGAGGGCGTTGAGGACGACCCGCCACGTCAACGCCAACAGGCCCCGCCCGAACACCAGTACGAGGATCACCAGGATCGCCGCCACGACGAGCAGCAGTGGCGAGCTGATCGGGCCGGCGAACAGCACCGCTGTGCTACCCATCATCCTGTGTCGTCTCCTCGTACTCGACCTTCGTCCCGCCCGCGACGGGCTGGAAGAGGTACTGTTCGGTCTGGCCTCGACGAACGGGCGTGAAATCGCCCACGAACGTCGTGGTCTGGTCCTCGCGGATCTCGAACCGGTGCTTGAACTGCAGTGGGGCATCGCCGGGCGTCCCGACGTTCGCCTCTCCCCCGTCCTCGAGCACGCCCTCGACGCCCGTCACATCGAGCTGGAGGAATTCGTACTCCCGGGCCTCGAGCTCGCTCTCGTCGACGAGCTGCGTGTTCCCGTTCTGCAGTTTTACGAGGTCCGCCTCCTGGGGGTCGTCGAACTCGTGGTACTCGCGCTCGTCACTTTCGTCGACGTCGGTTTCGTCCTGTTCGTCGACCGTCTCGTTACCATCTTGCTGATCGTCGGTTTCGTTGTCCGTGGAGTCCGATCCGTCGCCATCGGCGTCGTTACCGCTCGGTTTGACCCAGATTCCCTGGATCGTGACGACGCACGACTCAAAGTCGGCGATGTCTCCCGGCTGGTCCGTAACCTGCGTCGCGAGCGTCCCAGTCGTCGCGTTCGCGCCGGTACAGCCGGCCAATCCGATCGTTCCTGCCGTTGCGATGCCCGCCGTTTTGAGATACATCCGTCGGTTGAGTTCTGTCATGGGTTTGAATTCGTGTGATCTGTGATCGCTATTCGTCCGATGATGGACTCGGTGTCCGTTTCCGCGCGTTAGTCGTTCTGGGTCGCTGCGTCGTCGCCGCCGTTCTCACTGGACTCCTCCGTACTGTCGTCGAGCTGGAGGGCGCTCAGCGAGTCGCCGAGGGAATCGATCGATCCGTCGAGGAACGACTCGATAGTGCTGTGAATTTCGCTCACGTGATCAGCCGCCTGTTCGGGCAGCCCGTCAGCCGGCCCGACAGTATCGGACCGATCGTCAGCCGTGTCAGCGTTCTCGCTCGCGTTCGCTGCCTCGGACGTGTGGCCGTCTACATCGTTCGCGTTCGCCACATCCGCTTCGCCGCTAGTTGCGTTCGATACGTCCGCGGGTGTCGCCGCGCCGACGGCAGTCAGGCCGCCGATCAATACCAGTGCCGCCATCGCCGCCGTGAGTAGTTTCGTTCCGTTCATCACATCTGTTCCTTCTCGGACAACTACTTAATCCGGATAGTTGATATCGACGAGTTTCGCCGATTTGACCGCATTTACGCGGGTATACCGGCTCTCTGGAATTCGATCGGTGTTTCCGAACTCGAGCCGCGACGGACTCAGCAAAATTGGCTGTTGATCGACCACTATGCGCTCATGCAGTGACGAGACGTGCCGGTGCGACGGAGCCCGTCCACCGATCTCCCGGATCGGATCCGATCAGTCCTCTCGGCTCTCGAGGTGTGTCTAACTGTAACCGCGTGACTGCGGTACTCATCAGTCACGGCGAGCGGTTCGGAGCCCTCTCGATGGCGTTCTGCGGATGAGTCTACTCAGCAGGACCCGATCGGATCGATCTCTCCGGTGTCAGTCGACACAGACGTACGTTCGGGTCGCGCCGACTCCCTTGAGCGGCCGAATGGTGGTCGTCACCGTCTCGAGGAGGTCGCGGGGTTCGTCGCCTGTCAATTCGACCATCACGTCGAAGTCTCCCGTGATGACGTACGCCGCGGCGATACCCTCCGCATCGCGGAGGGTTTCGCACACCTCATCGGACGTTCCGGTCGCGGTGTCGATCATCGCATACGCGTCGACCATTTCTCACCGATCTACGTCGGCACGCGTCAAAAAACGAGAGTGCAATGGTGACTGCCGGAGAATATCCGTTCGGCGCTGCCACAGCGGTCATCACGCCGTTCGAATCATCTCGACCGCGTCCATGAGACCCTGTCGACAACTCGGGCAGAGCCGGTGGTCAACGGCGATCGAACGGACTGCTCTCGAGGCCCCAAGCGGACGGATCGCTCCGCCTCGAGGCAGACGGGTCGCGCTACGGCGACTCGTTTGCGTTCTCCGGCCCGCTGGCGCGACTATCGTCGGACCGGTTCTCGCCGGCGTTGTTCGGACCGTCGGGGCCGCGCTCGTTCCCGGCCGATCTGTCGGCACCGTTGCCGGCGATCGAGCGAGCGATCGCCGCGGTTTCGGGTCCGCCGAGGTCGCCGGCTCGCTCCCGCAGCGTTCGAATCGACTCGAGGTCGACGTTGCGCTCCGCGAGCGCTTCGGGGGGTAATTCGGCCGCGGCGGTCTCCGCCGTCGCGGCACGTCGCTCGAGGCTCCGCATCTCGGCGACGGTCGTCGCGACTTCGGCGCGATAGCGCCCCTCGCTGATCTCCCCGCTCTCGCGGGACTCGTTGAGGTCCGCGAGTCGCTCCTCGAGTTCCGTCATGCGCGCGTCGGTCTCGTTGACCCCCGCGGCGACGACGGCGGCTTTCGTCCGGTTCGACTCGGCGTTCGCGATTCTGGCACCGAAGGCTCGTTCCGAGACGTCGCCCTCGATCTCGGCGTTCTGAACGCCAACGGCGGCGGCGAATCGCTCGCCTGGTCTGATCGACTCGTTGCCCGCGTCGGAGTCGGTCTCCCCTTGCGCTCCACCGCTCGAGACGACGCTCGCCGCGGCGAGGGGGACCGCGATCGTCGCGACGACGAGTATCGCTGCCAGCGTGATCGACGTGATTCGATTCATTGGTGAGTGATCGGTTCGTTCGGTGATAGACACGCGAGACGGTGACTTGGATTCATCGACGGTTGCTCCGATTCAACGCCGTTTTCGATCCGTTGCCGTCCGGCGGTTTCGCCGATTTCCACGATTTCGACGGATTCGGTGCTGCCGATGGATCCGATTCGTCGCGCGGTCGGCTTCGAGTCATTTCGCCCCGTCACCGCTGGTCTCGTTCGTCCTCTCGTCGTCCGCGTCGGGGAGGGAGAGCACGTTCTCGCGACCGAGGCGGAACGACTCGAGTTTCTCGTCTTCGCGGAGGCCGCTGACGACCTTGCTGGTCTTCGCGTCGGTCCAGCCGAGTTCCTCGACGACCGCCTGCTGTTTCATCCGGCCGCCCCGCTCCTCGACGAGTCGGAGGACCTGTTCCTCGTTGCTGAGTAGCTCCGTGTCGGGCGCGCCGGTCGCGCTCGCATCCGCCGACTCGTCGGCCGTCGCCGACACCGACGCGGTTCCCGAACCGCCGGTCGGTTCGGTTCCGGCATCGGAATCCGAATCGAGAGCGTCGTCTCCCCCGGCCGGCTGCGCCGTTGTCGACTCGCGGGTGCGGTACCACCGCACGCCGGCGACGGCGAGCCCGCCGACGACGACCGCAGCGATCGCCATCGCGGCCGCGCTCGGACCGGTTCCCGCGGCGGTCGCGACGACTCGCGGTTCGCCGGAGACGAAGTCGGTCTCGCCGCCCCGCCAGATCACGGCCCGCTCGCGCTCGTCGTCCGGATCGGGCGTGACCGACGTTCGCTCGTAGCCGTCCGGCCACTCGACTAACAATCGCGTCCCGTCGTCGAGGTAGAGCCCCTCGATCGCGTCGCCCGCGCGGAGTTCGTCGCCCTCGACGGCGGCGAACCCGTCCCAGCGGAAGGTGTATCGGACGACGCCGTACTCGCGCGCGAGGGACTGGCGCGCGGTCGTCACGTCGAACCCGTCGGCGGACATCTCGCGGCCCGTCGCGTTGCTCGCCGTCGAAACGGTCTCGTTCATCCGATCGGCGAACGACTGTGTGTGATTCGCGGGATCGGTCCGAATCTCGTCCCGCAGCGATTCGAACGCCGTCGTGCTCTCCTCGTCGTCGAGCCGAACCCAGAACTCGAGGGTCCACTCGGCGGTGCCGTTCGGCCGGAGCGCAACGTCCATTCGGACCTCGTCCGCATCGATCCGGTCCTGCTGAACCGCGAACGGACTCGATTGGCGCTGCCCGGCGGTCGCGGCTCCGGTAACGGTGGCGACCGGTCCCGCTGCGACGAGAAGGACCGCGATGACCACGGCAGTCACGCCGACGCGAACGTTCATACGAGTCGGTACTTGCCACCTCGGTTAAAACATACGGAAGTCGGAGAACCGGCCCGAGTGGCACGCTTCCGACATTGAAGGACGGATTCGGTCTGAAAAAGACAGCGGTCTGTCACTCGGTTGCGTCGTTCGACCCGGCCGCATCACCGCCGGGGATGAGGCTCCGAACGACCTCGCCGAGCGACTCGACGGCACCGCTAACGAACTCAGTTATCGTCTCAAGGATGTCGCCGACGAACTCCGGGACCGGATCCGGCAGATCGTTCGGGGGACCGTCGGCCGGCTGTGCCGTCGCAGCGCCCGTCGCGCCGACGAGGAGTGTAGCCGCAACTGCGATCGCGAGTATCGTTTGCTTCTGCATCACGGTGGGTTCGAGGCGTCTTACCGCCTTGAACCGGGCAGTCCGTGACCCCGATTTAACTCGATTTGCGCCGACTATCGACCGTTTCGACCGGCCGCGGACCGCTATGCGCCGGGAACGCCGAACGCGCCGACGCTGAGCCGGAAGACGGCGTTGAGCACGAAGAGGATCGCGAGCGCGGCGATCCAGGCGATAAAGCCGATGGCCGCGGCCGTCCCCCAGCCGCCGGGGTACCGCCAGTTGATCACCCAGACCCAGGCGATCAGCGCGAGTATCGGGCCGAGCAGCGGTACCCAGGAGGTCAGTGCCCACGCGATGGCGCCGAGGAGGGCCGTCACGACCGCGTGCGAGTAGTCGTCGACGTCGACGATGAACCGCGCGCTGGCGAAGATCGCCAGTCCGCCGACGAGCAGTGCGACCAGGAAGGCAACGACCGATCCGATGACGGCGACCATAGACCCCACTTCCACGGCCGGCCAATTATAACGATGCCATCGGCTATCGCCACTCTCGTGCCGAGACGAACGGCACCGCTCGAGCCCCACGGCTGCGACGGATTTCGCCGCCGCCGCGGCTGTGCTCGGATCCGGTCACAGCAATCGGGCGTTCGGAAACGCCAGCAGGGGTAGGGTGAAGGTGCGGATGAGGTGGAGGGGAGCGCCAGCGGGACGGCTCGGTGGAGGAAAGCGCCAGCGGGGAATCCGATGGAAGACCGTCAGCGGGACTGCATCGGTGGCGGAAAGCGCCAGCGGGGGCGCGGTTCAGGTACCCGGCACGCCGAGTGCCGAGACCGAGCCGATGCCGACTATCTCGAGGGTCGCGAGGACGACCACTGCGGCCGCCCAGGTCGCGACGCCGACACCGGCGGTCCGGAGCCAGCCGAGCCGGTAGCGTCGCTTGACGATCGCGACCCAGGTGACGAGCGCCAACGCGCCGCCGATCAGCGGGATCGGCTCGAGGAGGGCCCAGGCCAGCGCGCCGAGCAGCGCGGTCAGCACCGCGTGGGCGTAGTCTCGACCGTCGGCGAGGACGTGGGTGCCGGCGTGGAGGGCCACGCCGCCGACCAGCAGGCTGACGACGAACGTCAGCAGCCGATCCTCGAGACCGATCGCCGCCGGCAGAGCTGGTGTGGGCATGGGGTATCAGTTACGCGTCGGTCTGGTCGTCGCTATCGGTCGACTCGGTCTGGTCGTCGTCGGTCTGCTCGGTGTCGTCTTCGTCAACTTGCGAGTCGTCTTCGTCGGCGTGCGACTCGTCGTCCGCGTCGGTATCGTCGCTGTCATCGGCATCGTCAGCCTCGTCGCTTTCATCGGCGTTGTCGGCGTCACCGTCCTCGCCTGCGTTCTCGTCGTCGTCCGGCGTCACGGCGCTGATCGCGTCGCCCAGCGAGCCGTCGAGGTCACCGCTCAGGAACGACGAAATCCGGTCGTGGATCGCGGAGACGTGATCAGGAACCTGCTCGGGGAGATCGGCGTTCGGCCCCTGTCCGTTCCCGGTATCCGAGCTGCTGCCGGCCGCGGCTCCGTTCTCGCTTCGATCCTCGTTTCCGTTCGCGCGGTCGTCCGAGGCGTGTTCGTTCGCGTGCTGTTCGTCCGCTCCGTCCGCCTCCGTATCAACGGAAACGGGTGCGTTTCCGGGTGCTGCAGCGGCGAAGCCGGTCGCCGCGATCAGTACTGCGCAGGTGACTGCGATGAGCGTCGTTCGGTTCATAGCGCATCCGACTCTCGGTGGTTCGATCGACTTGAAGGGGGGTCGCCGTAAACCCGATTTTCGAGCGTTTGAACCCATTTGACGGACGTTTTCGTCGGTTTGTGGGCCGTTCAACGCCGATCGATCGGGGTTGCGACGACCGACGGTCAGTGGGTCGGGACTGCGGTGAACGACGGGGCGAACCGGGACGGTAACGCGGTCGTGCGCGCTCGACGGCGACGCACCGTTCGTCAGGTCGGTCGCGCTCGAGACTAAACCCCGTACGCCAACCGGCCGGCCGAAGCACTCGAGGTCGATTACGACACCGTTCGACACCACCTCGAGATGCTCGAGGGCATTTTTCGAACTCCGACGCGACTCCGTTCGAAGTCGGTTGGAACTCCGTTCGGATCCCGCTCGACTCCCCGCAAACTGCGTCGAAACTCCGTTCAAAATTCGGCGTGCCGTCGTGCGGTTTCCGCCGTCACCCCGCCGCGGCGTCCCGTCGAGCACGATGGGTCACAGGCAAGGAATGCGCCGGGCGCAACGGGTTTCCCCACCGATCGCGACGCTCACCTATGGCCGAGACGACCGCTGAAATCGTGCTGTTCGACGGCTTCGACGAACTCGACGCGATCGGACCCTACGAGGTCCTCGAGAACGGGGCTCGGGCCGGCGCGTCCCTCGAGACGCGGCTGGTGACGCTCACGGAGACCGATCTCGTGACGGCGAGTCACGGGCTGCGCGTCGAGCCCGACGGGACGCTCGGAGAGCCGGACATCCTGCTCGTTCCCGGCGGCGGCTGGACCACCGATGGCGGCGTCCGGGCCGCGGTCGAAGACGGGGCCCTTCCCACGGCCGTCGGCGAGCGAGCCGCGACTGGTTCGACGATCGCGTCGGTCTGTACCGGGGCGATGGTGCTGGCCGAAGGGGGCGTCCTCGAGGGGCGACCCGCGACGACTCACGCCGTCGCAAAGGGCGATCTCAAAGGGTACGCCGCCGACGTTCACGACGCGCGCGTGGTGGACGACGGCGACGTGCTCACCGCCGGCGGCGTGACCGCGGGGATCGATCTGGCGCTGTGGCTGCTCGAGCGCGAGTTCGGCGCGGCGATCGCCGAGGCGGTCGAGACGGAGATGGAACACGAACGGCGCGTCGAGGTCGTCCGCTGACCGCCCGGCCCGATGCCTGCCAAACGGCTATACGGGGCGATCGAATAGCCGGCCGTACATGACTGCTGTCTTGTTCGATATGGACGGTGTGCTGGTCGATAGCGAGGACTACTGGGTCGAGTTCGAGCGCGAGGATATTTTTCCCGCGACCGTTCCCGACGAGAAGGTCGACCTCGCCGAAACGAGCGGGATGAACTTCCGCGAGATCTACGACTACCTCGACGAGGAGTACGATGCGACCATCTCCCGCGAGGAGTTCGTCCAGCGGTTCACCGAGGCCGCCGAGGAGATCTACACCGAGCGCGTCGAACTCTTGGACGGCCTCCACGACTTCCTCGCCGAACTCGACGATCGCGGCGTCCCGACGGCGCTCGTCTCCTCGTCGCCCCACGACTGGATCGGCATGGTCACAGAGCGCTTCGACCTCGAGGGCGAGTTCGATCGCGTCATCAGCGCCGACGACATCGACGCGGCGAGCAAGCCGGCCCCCGACGTCTTCGAGTACGCCGCCGACGAACTCGGCGTCCCCGCCGCGGACTGTGTCGTCGTCGAAGACTCGGCGAACGGGATCGAGGCGGCCGCTCGAGCGGGGACGACCGTGATCGCCTATCGGATCGACGCCCACGGGGATATCGACCGCTCGCCCGCCGACGAGATCGTGGACTCGCCGGCCGAGATTCGGGAGCGCGTCCTCGCGTTGACTGCGGGAGAGTAACCGCTCCGAAGTCGGTCCCATGACAATTCGTGGCGAACCGTTATCCGACTGCTCGCGGCGAGAGCCGGTATGGACTGTGCCTTCTGCGAGTCCCCGGTCGAGTTCAACCAGCACAAGATGGCACATCGGATCTTCGAGCTCTCGAACCCGGAGAACAAGTGGTGGCTCTGTCGCGACTGTGCCGAGATCCGAACCCAGGGACACAAGACCGAGGGGCCCTACGGCGAGCGGAGCACGTGTATCGACTGCGATTCGGAGGTGGCGTACGGCATCGCACTGTTGAAGAAAACCGCCCGCGGGGACGCGGTGACCGACGGGACCGTCTTCCAGGTCCTCTGCGAAACGCACTTCAACGACCGAACGGCCGAGGGGATCGCGTGACCGCTCGAGCGGCCGTCGACCGCTCCCGTTTCGCCCTTGCCCGGTGCCCGCTCCGGCCTCGCTACAGAACGTCGACCGTTCGACTCGATTCGATCGGAATCAGCGGTTCCTCGGGGAAGGCCACGCTGACCGTGAACTCGAGTTCCTCGGCGTCGGCACCGAAGACGCCGACCGGCAGGGTCTCCGAATCGCGGAGGTAGGTGTTCGTGTTCGTCATCTCGACTCCGTTGACGGTCACCCGGATGCCGGCGCGGCCGGGCTCGCCGACGTTTCGGACCGTGACCTCGCAGACGTCGTTCTCGCCGGTCGCGACGGTCTCGGGGAACCGGCCCCACTCGATTTCGATCGCGGGGAGCGACTGGGCTCCCTCGTAGACCCGTTCGGCGACGCCCTCGGAGAGCCCGGCCTCGACGAGTCCCGCGACGCCCGCGTCGACGACATCGCCGGGGGTCGAGAGCCCCTCCGTCGCGAGCTTGCTCGCGCGACCCGACGCGACGCCGTCGATGGCGGTCAGGCCGACCGCGTCCTCGGCGACGCCGTTCTCGATGCGGGCCTCGACCCGGCGCGCGAGGTTCGCGGCGTGTGGCCCGACGAACCGATCGAGGAAGGCTCCGAGCGCCGAGACGAGCCGCGTCGCGTTGCGGCGGATGACCCACGCGTCGCTGCGGAGTTCCGACGGCGTCGTCCCGCTGGCCGCGCTGCGGAGGATCGCGAGCACCTTCCGCTGGCCCGCCTCGAGGTCCTCTGTCTCCTCGCCGACCAGTACGGCGTCGATCGCGTCGCGTTCGTCCTGTCTGGCCGAGACCGAGTCGAACTCCGCGGCGGTCGCGACCGCCTCGAGAATGTCGCCGGTCGTCAACTCGTCGCTCCCGCCGCTCCCGTCGCCATCGCCGCTGACGCGGTCACACAGCGCCGCGAAGCGGGCCGCGGTATCGAGCCGGAGGTAGTACTTCGAGGTCAACACGCCCCGCGGCGTCGCCTCGATCGAGAGGTCCTCGCCGGTCTCGACGAAGCCGCGCTCGACGAGCCCCTCGAGACAGTCCCGGACCCGCTGTCGGAGGTTCGGGAAGTCGTAGTCGTCGGGCTTGGACTGGCCGCGGACGTAGTAGAACGTCGTCTCGAGCCAGTCCATTACGTCCTCGAGATCGGTGATCGTCCCCATCGCGATCTCGGCGTTGAGGTGGGTCTCTAAGCTCTCGGCCAGCCGGGACTCGATCTCCTTGCCGTCCCGGAGCAGCCGCCGGTACTTGTCGGCCTCGGCCGAATCTGAGATCACCCAGCCGTAGCCGACGTCGTCGTAGCCCGGTCGGCCGGCGCGGCCGAGCATCTGGAGCACGTCGAGGGGACTCATGTCGACTTCGCCCTCGAGAGGGTCGTGGTGTTTCGTGTCCCGGATCACGACGCAGCGAGCGGGCAGGTTGACGCCCCAGGCCAGCGTCGAGGTGGAGAAGAGCAGTTCGATGTGACCCTCCTTGAACCACTCCTCGACGAGGTCGCGGTCGTTCTTCGAGAGCCCCGCGTGGTGGAAGGCGACGCCGTCGAGCACCGACTTACGGAGCGTAGCGTCCTCGATCTCTTCTTTCGATTTCGTGTGGAAATCGTAGTCGCCGCGAGCGCCCATCGGAATGTCCCGTTCCGCGATCTCGTCTCTGGCTTTCTTGGCGGCCTGGACGGTGTCTTGCCGGGAGGAGACGAAGACCAGCGCCTGCCCGTCCTCCCGGAGGTGTGGCTCCGCGAGGTCCAGCGCTCGGTAGAGACGCCGGTACTTGTCGGCGAAGGAGTTGTCGCCGTGGGTGTAGGTCTTGACGCCGGCGTTGAGTTCGACGGGCCGATACTCCTCACCGAACTCGAAGGTCGTCTCCTCGGGAGCATCCAGCCACGCCGCCACGTCGTCGATGTTGGGCATCGTCGCCGAGAGCGCGACGATCCGCGGATCACAGAGCCGACGCAGGCGGGAGATCGTCACCTCGAGCACCGAGCCCCGTTGATCCGCGTCCAGCAGGTGGACCTCGTCGATGACGCAGACGTCGATGTCGGTGACGAAGTCGTACCGTCGCGAGTCGTGTTTGCGGGTCGCCGAGTCGAGCTTTTCGGGAGTCATCACGAGGATGTCCGCTCGGCGCGCCCGGCGCGGGTTCAGATCGCGCTCGCCGGTGACGACGTAGACGGAGTAATCCAGCTCCTCGAATCGGTCCCAGTCGTCTTCCTTCTCGTTGGTCAGCGCTCGCATCGGGGCGATAAACAGCGCCGTGCCGCCGTCGGCGAGCGACTTACAGATCGCCAGCTCCGCGAGCGCCGTCTTCCCCGAGGCCGTGGGCGCGCTCGCGACCACGTTCTCCTCGGACTCGAGTAATGCGGGCAGTGCCTCGCGTTGCATCCGGTTGAACTCCTCGAAGGCAAAAGCGTCCGCGAATTCGGGGAGAACCTCGGCGACCTCCATCACACGGAAACGGGAAGCGGCAGGGCAAAGGCGTTTCCTTCGAGTCGCGGTCTACCGGTCGGCGACCGTCGCGGCGATCGCGGCTCCGGCAGTGGCGAACACCAGCGGATAGAGGATTCCGCCGAGGACGACGGCGGGTAGGAGCACCGGGCCGATCGAGCCGGTCGCCTCGATTCCCAGCGCGGACGCTTCGGTGTTCGCCTCGGCGACGACCGCGCCGAGCCCGAGGACAACGGCGTAGCCGATCGTCACTGGGGCACCGGCGACGACGGCGTCGCCGAGATCGGTCACGGTCCACCGCAGGGCCAGGAACGCACCGACCGCGACCAGTACGAGCGGCGGCAGCGCGTACAACAGGTCGGCGCTCGCAGTACTCGACTCGCCGATGAGATCGAGGACGCGCGTCCCGCCGAACGAGCCGATCCGGCTGGTCGCCTCGATATCGACCATGTGGGCCTCGTAGAAGTACCAGGCGACCCCCTTCCACTCGGGAATGTCGTCGCCGAACGTCTCGCGGACCTCGCTTCCGACGAGCAGATACGTCAGGAGATATCCGATTACGGCGGCGAAGACGCCGAGTCCCGCACTCGCCGCGACGCTCGAGCCGCGCGATACCGGACTCTCTTCGGACGGTGTCAGCGTGGAGGACATTACGCTTTCGACGGAAGTCGGTCGATCTAATGGGTCTTGTGGTCTCCCCGTCGATCGACCGCTCGAGACGGTCCTCACCGGCCGCCGCGCGTTCGAGGACCGCACTCGCGGGGACGCCGATCAGACGGCCGATCCGTCGGTCGCGACGGTCTCGAGTTGGTCGCTGAGTCGGCTGCTGGCCCGGTCGGGCTGGGGAACGCGTTCGAAGATCAGCTCCGGATCGCCCGAGCCGGCGGTGTAGACGGTCAGGTCGCCGTAGCCAAGCAGGCGTCCGATCCCGGACTGGCGCAGACTGATGTTCTGGACGCGCTCGAGGCGGAACTGGGTGACGTCCCTCGAGACGATCCCTCGTTTCTTGTAGAGCTCCGTGGAGGTGATGACGTACCGGGTGTTCGTCCAGACCAGATAGCGGGCGAACGCGACGACCGCGCCGGCGACCGTCATGAGGATGCCGAGAATCGTTAGCAGGCCGACGCCGTCAACTCCGCTCCAGCCGGTGATGAGGAAGCCGGCGAGCGCGAGTCCGATCCCGACCGGCAGCTTCGACCCCATGGTGATCGGATGGGGACGGCTCTCCCAGACGATATCCTCGTCGTCGCTGATATGGAACCAGTCGGGCGTCGAGCCGAAAGCCATCGACCCCGCCTATTCCGTACCCGTCCGTAAAGCTATCGGGGAACGGAGCGATTACTGCCGACGGCGCTTACTCTCAGGCGATTTGATTGACCGTACTGCGAGCGCCGCGTCGCGGACGGCCGAACGACCACCACGGTTTTTCACTGCGCGACCCGATGACGGGATATGAGCCGCGCGCGAAAGCCCGACTGGCTGAAGAGTCGGCCACCGTCGGGACAAGAGTTCGCCGGCATCCGGGAGACGCTGCGTGAACACGACCTCCACACCGTCTGCGAGGAGGCCAACTGTCCGAACCTGGGCGAGTGCTGGTCGGGCCGGTCGGGCCCCGACGGGAGCGAGGAGTCGGGCGGCGGGACGGCCACGTTCATGCTGATGGGCGACCGCTGCTCTCGAGCCTGCAACTTCTGTGACGTCCAGACGGGCGGAATGGAGGCGCTCGATCCGGACGAGCCAGAGAACGTCGCCGACGCCGTCGCCGAGATCGGCCTCGACTACGTCGTCCTCACTAGCGTCGACCGCGACGACCTCCCGGATCAGGGCGCGGGCCACTTCGCCGAGACGATCCGCGAGATCAAGGCCCGCCACCCCGGCATCCTCGTCGAAGTACTGATTCCGGACTTCCAGGGCGAGGAACGGCTCGTCCGAAAGATCATCGACGCCGAACCCGACGTGATCGCCCACAACGTCGAGACCGTCGAGCGACTGCAGTTCCCCGTCCGAGACCGCCGCGCGGGCTACGAGCAGTCCCTGTCGGTGCTCGAGCAGGTCGAGCGCGAGTCCGACATCTACACGAAGACCTCGATCATGCTCGGCCACGGCGAGTACGACCACGAGGTCTACCAGACCTTGGCGGACCTGCGCGAGCGCGGCGTCGACATCGTCACGCTGGGGCAGTATCTGCGGCCGTCGCGAGACCACCTCGAGGTCCAGCGGTACGACCACCCCGTCAAGTACGAGACGTGGCGTCGCGTCGCCGAGGAGGAGTTAGGATTCCTCTATTGCGCGAGCGGGCCGATGGTGCGCTCCTCGTACAAGGCCGGCGAACTGTTCGTCGACGCCGTGCTTCGGGAGGGCAAGAGCGTCGAGGAGGCGCGGCGCGAGACCCGGGCTCGAACCGCGGAATCGTAGTCCGACGGGCGCGTTCGAGGCGCGTTTCCGTTCTATTAGACCTCCGCTGCTGTTCGAACTTCCTCCTCGAACGCCGCGGGAACGGCGACCCGATCCTCGAAGCGAACGGTCCGCGAACCCGCTGCGACCGTGGTCCCAGTCATCGGTCGAACGGATATGCGCGTCTTTCGACATCGATGTCCGGAAGTGGATACGAACGTACGATATCTCGGCGATTGTGTGGCAAGAATCTCACCAATAGTAAACTATTTTGGGAAACTCCTTTATCCTGAGCGATAGTTTATACGGGTATGTACAGGTGGGTCTTCCCGTGAGTACGTTACAGCGCGATCCCCGCGAGCGAGTACAGATACTCGACGAGGCGGGCCGGGTCCGAGAGGGTGCCGACGTGCCGGACCTCACCGAGGACGAACTCGTCGAGATGTACGAGCAGATGCGGCTCGTGCGTCGATTCGACGAGCGGGCCGTCAGTCTCCAGCGCCAGGGGCGGATGGGGACCTATCCGCCGCTATCGGGCCAGGAGGGCGCCCAGATCGGCAGCGCCCACGCGCTGGCCGAGGACGACTGGGTCTTTCCCAGCTACCGCGAACACGGCGTCGGGCTGGTTCGGGGGCTGTCCCTCGAGCACACTCTGCTCTACTGGATGGGCCACGAGCGGGGCAACTACATGCCCGAGGACGTCAACATCTTCTCGGTCGCCGTCCCCATCGCGACCCAGATCCCCCACGCGACGGGTGCGGCCTGGGCCTCGAAACTACGTGACGAAGAGAAGGCGTTCATCTGTTACTTCGGCGACGGGGCGACCTCCGAGGGCGACTTCCACGAGGGGCTGAACTTCGCGGGCGTCTTCGACACCCCGAACGTCTTCTTCTGTAACAACAACCAGTGGGCCATCTCCGTGCCGCGCGAGCGCCAGACGGCCAGCGCCACGCTGGCCCAGAAGGCTACCGCCTACGGCTTCGAGGGCGTCCAGGTCGACGGAATGGACCCGTTGGCCGTGTACAAGGTCACCAGCGACGCCGTCGAGAAGGCGAAAAACCCCGACGAGGACGAACTGCGGCCGACGCTGATCGAGGCAGTCCAGTACCGGTTCGGGGCTCACACTACCGCCGACGATCCGTCGGTCTACCGGAGCGACGAGGAGGTCGAACGCTGGAAGCAGAAGGACCCCATTCCGCGCCTCGAGACGTATCTCCGATCGAACGGGATCCTCGACGACGAACGGGTCGACGCGATCGAGTCGCGGATCGAGGACGCGGTGGCCGACGCTATCGACGCCGCGGAATCGGTCGAGCGACCCGAACCCGAGGAGATCTTCGCGCACGTCTACGAGGGGATGCCCCGACGGCTACAGAAACAACTCGAGTACTTCGAATCGATTCGCGACGAACACGGCGACGACGCGCTTCTGGAGTGATACCATGGCAGCACAATCGGGATCGGAGAACCTCACGCTGGTACAGGCGGTACGGGACGGATTGCACACCGAAATGGAACGTGACGACGACGTCATCGTCATGGGCGAGGACGTCGGGAAGAACGGCGGCGTCTTCCGCGCGACCGAAGGGCTCTACGACGAGTTCGGGGAGGACCGGGTCGTCGACACCCCGCTCGCGGAGTCGGGAATCATCGGGACGGCGATCGGGATGGCCGCGTACGGGATGCGGCCGGTTCCCGAGATCCAGTTCATGGGCTTCATCTACCCCGCGTTCGATCAGATCGTCTCGCACGCGGCGCGCCTGCGGACGCGCTCGCGAGGCCGATACACCTGCCCGATGGTCATCCGGGCACCCTACGGCGGCGGCATCCGCGCGCCGGAACACCACTCCGAGTCGACCGAGGCGATGTTCGTCCACCAGCCCGGGCTGAAGGTCGTCATCCCCTCGACCCCCTACGACACCAAGGGGCTGCTGACCAGCGCGATCCGGAGCCCGGACCCGGTGATCTTCCTCGAGCCGAAGCTCATCTATCGGGCCTTCCGCGAAGAAGTGCCCGACGAATCGTACGAGGTGCCGATCGGCGAGGCGGCCGTCCGCCGCGAGGGGAGCGATATCTCGGTCTACACCTGGGGCGCGATGACTCGGCCGACGCTCGAGGCCGCCGAGAACCTCGAAGACGAGGGGATCGACGCCGAGGTCGTCGACCTGCGGACGCTGTCGCCGCTGGACGAGGAGACGATCGTGGAGTCGTTCGAGAAGACGGGCCGCGCCGCGGTCGTCCACGAGGCCCCGAAGACGGGCGGGCTGGGGGCCGAGATCACCGCGACCCTGCAGGAGGAAGCACTACTGTATCAGGAAGCGCCGGTGGAGCGCATCACGGGTTTCGACACGCCGTTCCCGCTGTACGCGCTCGAGGACTACTATCTGCCCGAGCCGGCGCGCATCGAGGACGGGGTTCGAGACGCCGTGGAGTTCTAACATGGTCAGAGAGTTCGAGCTACCGGACGTCGGCGAGGGAGTCGCGGAGGGCGAACTGGTCTCGTGGCTGGTCGAGGAGGGCGAGACGGTCTCGGAGGACCAGCCGGTCGCGGAGGTCGAGACGGACAAGGCCCTCGTGGAGGTCCCCGCCCCGGTCGACGGCACGGTCCGCGAGTTACACGTCGAGGAGGGCGCGGTCGTCCCGGTCGGGACGGTGATTATCTCGTTCGACGTCGCGGGCGAGGAGAGCGACGAAGCTGCGGAACCGACCGAATCGGAACGAGAACAGACGAGCGAACCCGCCGGCGTCGACGAACCCAGCGAGTCACCGGGCGAAGGCGCCGAGCCTGCCGGCGACCTCGGTGCGACCGGCGCCGACACCGAGGACGTCGCGCCGCCCGACGACCGGGTCTTCGCACCCCCGCGCGTGCGTCGCATGGCCCGCGAGCAGGGGATCGACCTCTCGAGTATCCAGGGGAGTGGTCCCGGCGGGCGAATCACTGCGGCCGACGTCCAGGCCGCCACTGGCGGGAACGGCGACGGAACGGTTCAGGTCCAGCCGCAGACGACCGAGTCCGCGCCCGACGAGACCGGTTCCGGAACGAGTACGGCCGACTCGAGCGCTGCGAGTGCCGGTGGCGCTCCCACCGAGGAGTCGGCTTCCGGGGGCACGAGTACTGCCTCGAGCGACCAGCGACCCGAGACGCCGGCGCAGGTCGAGTCCGCCGACCGCGAGCGGACGCTGGCCGCGCCGGCTACCCGACGAATAGCCGAGGAGGAGGGCGTCGACATCGACGCCGTCCCGGCGACCGAGGAGCGCGACGGCGAAGCGTTCGTCACCCCCGAAGCGGTTCAGGAGTACGCCGAGGCCCAGCGACGGGCCCAGGAGGCCGACCGCGAAGCGGTCGAGGCGGGCGAGCCGGTCGGAACGAAGGGGACCCACTTCGCCGAGGGAGAGCGCGAACGCCGCGAACCGTTCCGAGGCGTCCGCAAGCGCATCGCCGAGGCGATGGTCGAGTCGAAGTACAGCGCGCCGCACGTCACACACCACGACGAGGTCGACGTCACCGAACTCGTCGAGGCCCGGGAGGAACTCAAACCGCGCGCAGAGGAGCGAGGCATCCGACTGACCTACATGCCGTTCATCATGAAGGCCGTCGTCGCCGCGCTGAAGGAACACCCCGAGATGAACGCGGTCATCGACGAGGAAAACGACGAGGTCGTCTACCGCGATTACTACAACATCGGCGTCGCGACCGCGACCGACGTCGGGCTGATGGTCCCGGTCGTCGAGGACGCGGATCGAAAGGGACTGCTCCAACTCTCGTCGGAGATGAACGAGGTCGTCCAGAAGGCCCGCGACCGAACGATCAGTCCCGGCGAGCTGCGCGGCTCGACGTTTACGATCACCAACGTCGGCGGCATCGGCGGCGAGTACGCCACGCCGATCATCAACTACCCCGAAGCGGGCATCCTCGCGATCGGCGAGATCAAGCGAAAGCCTCGAGTCGTCACCGACGAGAACGGCGACGAGTCGATCGAACCCCGCTCGGTGCTGACCCTCTCACTCTCGTTCGACCACCGGCTTATCGACGGTGCCGTCGGCGCACAGTTCACGAACACCGTCATGGAATACCTCGAGAATCCCAGTCTCCTCTTACTCGAGTAGCTCGGACGAACCGCCGGATCCCTCGCGGAACCAGGCGGTCTCGTCGACCGACCCCCTACTCGTCCGGCACGATATCGACGAGTATCTCAAGCGAGTCCGCAGCCTCGTACACTCGGTCCTGGGCCTCGGCCAACTCGAGGACGGACTCGTCGTCCTCGAGAGCCGTCCGTAGCTCCGAGACGGACCTGAGATAGCGTTCGAGACTCGCTTCGGTCGTCGCACCCTCGAGATCGTCACCGAGCGCGATCAGGTGCTCGAGGACCTGCCGGACGTGACGACGGTATGCCTCCTCGCTCTCGGAGATCCGCTCGCCGTCTACGCTGGAGGTCGCGGCGATCTCGCGGGCGAGTCGACTGCCCTCGCTCGTCTGCTGTTCGAGTCGATCGGCTAACTCGTCGAAGAACCGCGCTCGGTCCTTGAGCGTCTTGCGCATGACGTACCGAGTCAGTGCCGTCTGCTCTCGTTTGAGCCCCCCCAGCTCCGTCTCGAGGGCGTCGAGCCGGTCGGTGATCGCTCCGATATCGTCCGGGATATCGGGCGGCTCCCGTTCGACCGGGGTCCGGTGTGGGTTGTCGGTATCCGTGACGTGATCGATAATCGTCTCGAAGAGCAACTCGTGGTCGTAGACGAACTCGCGCGGCGCAGGGTCGTCCGCCGCCGTCCAGACGCCGTCGGGCGTGCGTTCGAACGACCCGAGGAACACCGCCGCGTTCGTATCGGACGGGGTCGAGGATCGATGGCGGTCGTGATACCGCTCTAGAAGCCGTTTCCGTACCGTTTCCGCGTCCGTATCCGTCTCGACGGTCGGGATTTCGACGTCGAGAGCCCGTCCCCGACCGTCTCCCGTCGCCTCTTGATACGCTAGCTCGAAGACTTCGACGATACGGTTCGACGTCGACTCCTCGTCGATGGCATCGTCGGTGTTCGGAACGGGGACGGTTTCCAGCGAGACCTCGTCGTACTGGATCGAGAGCGATATCTCGTCCGTCGAGGGGCGGGGAAGCGACTTCGTCGTCACCTGTTCGACGACGATGGGGCGACCGCGTCCGTCCAGCGCCAACCCCGGCTCGATCGTCACCTCCAGTCCCTCGTCGCTTTCGCTGATCGATCGCACCTCGAGTCCGTGGACGATCCCGCTCCCGACCACGAACCGGGCGAGCGTGTGCAGTCGCTCGGCGTGATACTCCTGGTCCGCTTCCATATCGCGGGGCGTCATCAGCTTCCCGCTGAAGAACCGATTCTTCCGAAACTGCGATAGACCGCCCTGCTCCCCGTCACTGTGGTCCGGATCCTGGGCCATGGCGTAGTGAGTGTTCTTTATTGCGCCGCTATTCCATTTAATTATGTCTATTTCACGGGATCGATTGCCGAGCGATCACCGTGACGACGCGCTCGCGACTGACCGTCGTTTGCGACCGCCTTCGTGCCGTTATCACTTATACAGTATTACATTATTCTTCAGTTATGAAGTGCCTAATGAGCGGGAATTTAGAAACGAGAATAGCAGAAACAATCTAGAAAATCAGATAATATTTCGACCTAGATATAATTACAGATTTAACCAATGAATAAGTTTTATACTAATCGACTATAAATACAGGACTGCTACAGCAGCAATTGGAGGAGCGAAATCAATGCCAGAGTACCTATCACCAGGCGTTTACGTCGAAGAGGTCGACAGCGGAACCAAATCCGTCGAAGGAGTCAGCACCAGCACCGCCGGCTTCCTCGGTGAAACGGAACGGGGTCCCGTCGAACCGAAGCTCGTCACGAGCTTTTCGGAATTCAAACGAACGTTCGGCTCGAGTCCACAGTCCTCGGACTTGGACGTGGCCGTTGACGGCTTCTTCAAAAACGGGGGGAGCCGCTGTTACGTCGGCCGCGTCGCAGCCGCTGAACCGACGGACGTCGCGACGACGACTCTCGTCGACGAGGATCGAACCGACGTCATCAGCGTCGAAGCGACCGGTCCGGGCGGGTGGGGAAGTTCCATCGCCGCGATCGTCGAGGACGGACCGCTGTACGAGGAGGGCGAGAACGATTACTTCAAGCTGACGCTGCGATACTGGTCGTGCGATATCGAGGAGGTCAGCAAGCCCGCCTCCGATCAGCCTGACCCCGCTCCTGACATCGAAGAGACCTACGATGATATGTCGGCGGATCCCGAATCCAGCCAATTCTACGAGAAACAGATCCCGGGCTCCGTGCTCGTCGACCTCGAGCAGCTGGATGCCGGACGGCCTGCTGAGGGGCTCTCCTGGCTGTCACGAGAGGTTCCCGAGGAGTACTCCGACGGCGGACTGATTCAGCTCGATGCCGAATCGGAGACCGCTGCCTACGTTCCGGACGATCTCGAGGACCGAGAGTACAACGAGCTTCAGGGGATCGCCGAACCGTTCGACATCGACGCCTCTCAGGCTCGGGAGGACCTTCAGGCGGAACTCGAGGAGATCCAGTCCGGTGAGAAGGAAGTCGACGTCGACGTCGTCTCGGATCTGTCGGCAAAGCCGGAGAGCGAGGACGTTACCCTCAGCGATTACGAGGGTATCAACAAGCCCGGAATGCGAACGGGCCTCGCGGCGTTCCGAGAACTCGACGGCGTCTCGCTGATGTGTATTCCCGACCAGAACGACATCGAGGGTCTGACCGAGTCGCTCGTCGCCCACTGTGAGAACATGGGCGAGCGGTTCGCGATTCTGCAGGCGCCACAGAACGCGGGTGCGATTTCCGACATCGAGACGCCAGTCGACTCCTCGTATGCGGCCTACTACTACCCGTGGGTCGAGACAAAGGATCCATTCACTAACCGGAAGAAACTCGTTCCGCCGGGCGGCCACATCACCGGCATCTTCGCGCGAAGCGACGCGGAACACGGCGTCCACAAGGCGCCCGCGAACGAAGTCGTCCGGGGCATTCTCGGCGTCCAGCACAACATCACGAAGGGCGAACAGGACGTCCTCAATCCGAAGGGAGTCAACTGTATTCGGAGCTTTCAGGGTCGAGGTATCCGCCTGTGGGGCGCACGGACGGCCTCCAGCGACCCGTCCTGGAAGTACGTGAACGTGCGGCGACTGTTCCTCTACATCGAGCAGTCGATCGACGAGGGCACCCAGTGGGCGGTCTTCGAACCCAACGACGAGGATCTGTGGGCTCGCGTGCGCCAGTCGGCTGAGAACTTCCTGACGACGGTGTGGCGAGACGGCGGTCTCCAAGGGAGCACCGCTGACGAGGCGTTCTACGTCAAGTGCGGTGAGGAGACGATGACCCAGGACGACATCGATAACGGTCGACTCATCGTCGAAATCGGCGTCGCGCCGGTCAAGCCGGCCGAGTTCGTCGTCTTCAGAATCAGCCAGGATACCGGCGAGTAACATCGTCCACACCGTATCTGACGATCAACCAATCTCTACGCAATCGATACGACAATGCCAGACTCACACGGACCACTCAGACAAACCGAATTCAAGGTCGAACTCGACGGCGTCGGCATCCCCGGATTCGTCGAGGTCGAGCTGCCAGCGATGCGAACCGAACAGGTCGAATACCGCGAAGGAAACGATCCGTCGCACAATCGAAAGCTCTGGGGTGACACCCAGTACGACGACCTCATCCTCGTTCGGGGTGCGAACGAGAAAAACGAGGAACTCTACAACTGGCGGAAATCCGTCGACGAGGGGAAGATGGACGACGGCGGTCGGAAGAACATCGCCGTCATCATCATGAACGAGGTCGGCGACTCGGTGCTTCGCTTCGAGTTCACGAAGGCGTGGATCAAGGAGTACCGACCGCCGACGCTCAACTCCCACGGCGGTGGCGGTCAGGGCAACCTCGCCACCGAGGAGTACGTCGTCACCTTTGACGAGATGGAACGGAAGAACGTATGACACGACCGTCGAGTTCGTCTCCGGACGCGTTCACCGTGCCGCGTCATCGGTTCGACGACGACTGGCGCGTCGACGATGAAGGCGTCCTCCACACCGGTGACGCCGCCCCGTTCGCCGACCGCGTCGTCGTCACTTGTGACAGTGACGGGTGTCGGTCATGACCGGCGGAACGCTCCAGACCGAGTTCGACTTCACCCTTCCCCAAGGGTACGTCGACGACGAGGGAACGCTCCACAAAGAGGGGCGAATGCGGCTCGCTACGGCAGCCGACGAGATCAAGCCGCTGCAAAACCCCCGCGTCCAGTCGAACTCCTCGTATCTGACCATCGTCTTGCTGTCGCGGGTCGTCACCGAACTCGGCGATCTCGAGACGATCGACGCGAGCGTCATCGAGGAACTGTTCGTCACGGACCTCGAGTACCTACAGGCCCTGTACGAGCGGATCAATAATCAGGGGGTGAACGCCGTCGAGACGGCCTGTCCCGACTGCGGTGAGCCGTTCGAAGTCAACGCGGAGAACGGCTCTCACGTGACGACTGACAGCGCAACCGGCGGTATGGGTTCCGCTGGCGTCGAAGCCGGTCCAGTCAGTGCGGGCGGTGACATCGGCAGCGTCGGTGCGGCCGAATCGCCCGGATTCGAGGCCGCCGATATGCGTGCGGCCGGCACCGAATCGAACGAGAGCGAGGAGTCCGAGTCGGGAAATCCAGCGGAATAGTCCGGCTGTACGAGCCGGACCGCCTCTACGAGGAGGTCGCGTTCGTGGCCTACCATTTCGGCTGGAGCCATGACGAGGTGTTGAACATGCCCCACTGGGAACGGCAACGCTGGTGTACGGAGATCAGCGAGATCAACGACCGAATGAACGACTCGCCGTCCGATCGACCCCGTGACCGCCGTCGCGGTCGCGGCCGGGGACGTGACGACGCCGGCGGCGGTATCGTGCTCCGAAATCCGCCGGATTCCGAGTAACCACGGCATCTGGCTCTCAGATGCCGTCATGACCGCAGTACCGAGACGATGGCACCATACACAACGGAAGACGATCCTTACGCACAGTACAATTTCGAGGTCGAGGTGGACGGCGAGACCGTCGCCGGATTCGCCGAGGTCGCCGGGATAACGATGGAGTTAGAGACCGTCCAGTACCGCGAGGGCGGCGTCAACGATCACGTCCACCAGTTGCCGGGGCAGTTCGCACATGCAAACCTCGTCCTCCAACGCGGGTTGACGACGGACACGGCCTTCTGGGACTGGATCCAGTCGGTCATGAGCGGGACGATCTCCCGGAAAAACATCGTCGTCAAAGTAAAGGACGGCTTTCAGGGCGAGAGTCAGTGGGGATGGGAGTTCGCGAACGCGTATCCGACGAAGTGGTCAGGACCGGATCTGGCGAGTAACGAACGAGGAATGGCGATCGAATCCATCGAGTTGGCATACGAGCGGTTCACGAAGATGTCGGGGATGCCGGAGTAACGGTCGTCACCGTCAGCGTCCGATATTCACGGACCGTCCTCGGAACCCGGTGATTCGATCCGTTCGGGTCGACGCTCCGAGTATCCTGTCCGTGACGATCACCGGTTGATCTCGAGCCCCATCTGCTGGAAGGACAGTCCCGGATACTAACTCTCGTTTCTCCACTATCACCAGTATGTTTTAATAGGATTCGACAAACATCATTCGAGAGACTATGCGAAATCGACCGGGAGCAAAACTGGCCGAGCGGATAGAGCGCGGTCCGATCGCGAACGGCCGGCCGTCGGCCGACAACGGCAGAAACGGGGTGACTCGATGAGATGAAACGAGTCGCATCGAAGGTAACGAAGACGGCCAGAAAACAACTATCACCGATTATTCGGCCATTGATGGCGGCGCTGATCGTCGCCTTGCTCGTAACTGCCGTGGCCGTCGTGATGGGGCTCGTCGAATACGTTCCCCAATCGTCGGTTCCCCTGACGGGATGGGTGCTCTCACCGCGAGTCGTCCTGTTAGTGACGGTGTTCGTGCTCGCTGCGATAAGCTGTGCCGGTTATATCCTGTATCGGAATTACGAGGACGCGATCAGGGATCAGTGGGAACGGCTGTCGATCTGGGCACAGGCGACGATCGCCGGCGGAAGCTGCGGCGCGCTGGTTGCGGTCGGCCTCGGCATCGCGGTCATCGCCGGCTCGGTCCCGCTCTCGTTCGTTCTCGCCGGGTCGCTGATCGCGTGGCCGGTCGCGACCGTGCTCACGCTCCGCCAGCGCCGCGAACCCGACACGGCCGACGACTCGCCGTCCGCGCTCCGCTCGATGCTCATCAAAGCCGGTTACGCTCAGGTCAAGCTCCTTCAGACGCGGACGCTGGCCGGTATCGTCGGCTTTACCGGTGCCGTCCTCGGCGGTCTCGGGATTCGCGTGCTACTCTCGTGGCTCCCGTGGTTCGATGGGACGCTCACGCATCTCCAGACGGTTCTCCTCGCCGCTTTCCTGTGGCTGGTCGCGACGGTGCTCGTCTACAACCGCTACGAGTCCGCGATCAGCGACCGGACCGACCTCCGGATCGTCGCTGTCTCGAGCCCGGAGTCCCGTTCCGGCCGCGAACTGACGATCAAAAACGACGGCGTCGACCCCGTCGAACTGACGCAGGCGAAAATCCGCGATACGAAACGCGATCTCTATCAGTTCGACGCGGGGACGATACTCGAGCCCGGCGAATGCCGCCCGTTCGAGGTCCCCGAAGCGTTCCTGCTCGAGCCGAACGAGGCAGCGATGGACCTCCCGCTCGGATACACGCTCAAACAGGGCGGGGAACACCCGATCGTCTACACGCGGACCGGTGAACAGTTCGTCCTCCAGGGCGGCAACGATGCGCTGGACCGCGATTCGACTCGGTCCTCGAACCCGTCGCCGATCGGGCTGAGCGCCGACCCGACGCCACAGGAGTAGCCGACAGGAGCCGCGAACGCGTCTGTCACTGCGCCCGGTTACAGCGTGTCCGGCTCGTCTGGTCGTCGAGAAATGTCGGTTTCACGTTCGTCGATGCGCGTGAACGATTCCTCGTTCGTCGACTGAATCAACACCGGACTGACCTCGAACGTCGCCGAGGGGTGGTAGGTCGCGTCGCCGAACCGGGCCCAGAGGTTCGTGAACTGGTCGAGCGGTTCGGACGTTACTCGGATCGATAGAGCGCTGTCTTGATCGAGCCCAACCGCACACTCTGCGGGCTCGAGCCGCGAGTTGTCGTGAAGGAGCTGGATGGCCAATCCGAGCGTCCGCTGTTGGGCGAGCGTTCCGGTGGCCTGTTCTCCCTCGTCGTCCATCGGATAGGCGGTCAGCAGGTACTGCAGGGAGAGCGGGAGCGGCGGATCGCGTTTCGTCGATTGGGCGACTTCGGGCGCGGCGGCTCCGGCTTTCTCGTCGCGCGTGACGCGATACAGGAACAGCCCGAGTCGGACGCCCGAATCGGCGTCGACCGCCTCGGGCGAGGCCAGTGCGACGTCGCTACGCGAGAACGAGACGTTCCGGCGCTGTTCGATTCGGTCCTGGAACAGTTCCAGGACGGTCTCGCTGACCGCGGCGACGGCGGTGAAGGTCACGATCGCCACCTCGCGACTGCCGCGGTCGGTTCACTCGACGGTCGGGACGGTCGGTACCGCATCGTTTGCGGCCCGGACGCTCCGTGGCCGCCATCGAGACGAAATCGGTGTCGCGTTCGATTCGCGAGCAGTGCTCGAGACGTCTCGGTGCTCGCCGTCGAACGGCGCGGTGCTGTCAGATGGGATCGGGTTGGGGACGCTGTGAGCATGGTCTGGTCAGTCCAAGATGAGGTGGTCGTCGTACGGTTCGAACTGCGGGGGCTGGAGCAAGCGGCCGGTCTTCTCGTACTCGAGTTGCACTGCGCGGACGACGTGGGACATCGCGATCCCGTCGTCGTCGCCGGCCGCGAGGATCGCGGCGGTCTGGCCGACCGTCTTGATACGGCCACCGGTGAACTCGAACGACGAGAGGAACTCGTAGTCGATGCCGCGCGTGGGCGCGTCGTCGGGGAAGACGTGCCGCCAGATGCGTTCGCGGGTCGCCTCGCGGGGCATCTCGAAGGTGACGGTGTGGTCGATTCGGCGGGTGAACGCCGAGTCGATGTTCGAGGCGTAGTTGGTGGTCATGAGGATCACGCCGTCGTAGGCCTCGACGCGCTGGAGCAGGTAGTTGACCTCCACGTTGGCGTAGCGATCGGTCGCGCTCGAGACCTGCGAGCGGTCGCCGAAGACGGCGTCCGCCTCGTCGAACAGCAGGATGGCGTTGGAGTGTTCGGCCTCCTCGAAGATCCGCTCTAAGTTCTCCTCGGTCTCGCCGATGTACTTCGAAACGACCGAGGAGAGGTCGATCTTGTAGAGGTCCATCCCGATGTCGGCGGCCAGGATCTCGGCGGCCATCGTCTTACCCGTGCCCGAATCTCCCTTGAACAGGGCGACGACGCCGGTGCCGCGGCTGAACTGTTCCTCGAAGCCCCAATCGCCGTAGATCCGGCCCTGATGGCGGACGTGATCGCACACCAACTCGAGTTTGCGCATGGTGTCGTCTCGCAACTGGATATCCGTCCAGTCGCTGTCGGGCTCGAGTTGCTGGGCGAGGTCGCCCAGCCCGTCGGCGGACTGGGCGCGACAGCCCTCGTAGACGTCGTCGGCGGTGACCTCGCCGCCGCCGGCCAATGACCGGGCCGTCGACAACGCCGCCTCGAGTTGGCCGTGCGTGAGTTCGAACGTTCCCGCCAGCACCTCGGGCTCGAGGGCGTCGGGCAGATCGTCGGCGCGGGCGGTCCAGAACTGTCGGCGGATCGCCAGCGACGACCGGGGGAACTCGAGGATGGCGTCGACGTCCGTCTCCATGACCGTTGACGGCGTCCAAGCCTCCGCGCCGGTGACGAAGAGCTCGGTATCGACGGCTGTGAGACGGTCGAACACGGCCTCGAGCGACCACTCGCGTTCGCTGGCGTCGAACGTGGCCCTCCCGGCTCCGGTCAGCTGTAGCGGTTTCCCGAGCAGTTTCGCCTCCCGGACGAGCGCGTCGAGCGCGCCGGCGTCGAGGACCGCCTCGAGGTCGGCCCGGAGGTACTCCTCGGCCGAGCAGACGGCCTCGAGCGCGCGGCGCTTCTCGGTCCCGTCGGGGCCGGCGAAGTAGAACCGCCGGCCCGTGCCGTCGTCGGCCGGCAGCGACGCGAGCCGCTCGGCGAGGTCCTCGCCGATCGCGAGGTCGTCGACGCCGAGCGCGGGATCGATCTCGCGCTCCTCGAGCGCCGCCGCGTCGCCGGCCGCGTGTCGGCCGAGCGCCGTCTCGAGTGCCGGATCGAGGCCGTCGTAGCCCTTGAGGTAGTCGACGATGCGGTCGTCGACGACGTACTGCCGGCCGCGTTCGGTGGCGACGCCGTCGGGCGGGGAGACGACCTCGAGCAGGCCGTGTCGCCGGAGCGGGGAATCGCTGGCCACCAGCGCGCCCGCGGCGAGCCGTTCCTCGGGCGTCCGGCTGAACAGTCGCTCGAGGAGGACGACCGTCAGCCTCGAGAGAGTCGTACTCCTCTGGAGTCGCTCGTACTGTTCACCGTAAGAGCGATCGAGTCGCGGCGCGAGCGCGAGCAAGAGGGTATCGAGGTGACGCCGCGAGAGATCGAACTGATCCGCGAGCACGCGTAGCCGAAGCGTGACGGCATCGGTCGCGTCGCACTCGCGCTCGATCTCAGCCGTCAGTTCGCGAATCCGATCGCGCGCTTCTTTCGGAAGCGCCAGCGGTAACTCGCGCGGTTCGGTCGCGAGCGTTGCCCTCTCGGTCGCAGACTCCTCGTCCCTCTCGATTACATTCTCGGCCGCTTCCGCGGCTTCGAGAACGACATCGAGCCGATCCAATTCCTCGAGGAGATGTTCCTGTGTCGTGGCGTAACTCATGGCTGTGACACTGACGAGCCGGGAAGATTGGAGCTCATATCCGTCAGAACGTATCTTCGTCTTTTATTTTATTTAAGTATACTCATTGAGAACTTTTATTGTCCGATGGGGAAAATACTGTGCTAAGAGTATCACATGGGGTTTCGATCAGCGAGAGAAGCCAAGACGACCGGTGACGACCGGCAATCCCAGCGAAGTCCCGACATCCAGTCGTCTCCCGACCACGAGTCGGCGTCGTCGGACTGCTTCCAGCGAATGCCACTCGAGGAGGCGGAGGACCAGTACGGGATGTCGATTCCAGATGAAGAGACGCTGTTCGAGTTACAACGGCTCGAGGCGGGGAATCCGATCGCGGTCCACGAGTGGATCGAGGAGGGAATGACCGTCGAGGATATGGGCGTTCCGCAAACGATCGATGCGTTTCGGGAACGGCAGGCCGAGCGGCCTGAGGACGTCCCCGACGATATCGAACGACGGAACAAACGTTCGCTTCAGCGAAGCGAGAAGGCCGCCAGTGATACGGGCTCGGCTGGCGACGCCGGTGTTCCCGACCCAGTCCGAGACGTGATTCAGTCGAACGGCCAGCCGCTGGATGATGGCATCCAGCGGGCGATGGAAGAGCGAATGGACGATTCGTTCGGCGACGTGCGGATTCACGCCGACGCGACAGCAGCGAAAGCCTGCGAAGAGATCAACGCGCGGGCGTTTACGGTTGGGAATCACATCGCGTTCAATCACGGTGAGTACGATCCCGAATCGCCAGACGGACAGCACATTCTCGCCCACGAACTGGCGCACGTTCGCCAGCAGACTGGGGCTGATATCAGCATGATGCCTCAGGAGGATAGCGGGTTGGAAATCGATCCCGATCCACAACTCGAGCGCGAAGCTGAGGACGCGGCCCAACAGGCGCTGGCGGACGGGCCGGTGACGATCAATCGTATGGATGCAGCGATGCACATCCAGCGGTCGGCTAAAGGTGAGGCCAAGTACGTCACCAAAGACGAGGTTCTCGAGATCGTCGACAACTACTATCGTGGCCACGTCGAGGAGCAGGCGGAATCCGATCCGACCGCGGCCGGTCCCGAACGCGACACCGCGCGCGGATCGCTCGAGCAGTCAGGCAACTCGGCTGAGAGCAGTGGGTTCTTTGGAAAGATGAAAGAGGCCTTCGAGAACACCAAATCGGTCGGACGTGATCTTTCCCAGGCGATGACCAAGGGTGCGATCGGCTCTCTGGCCGGTGCAGGCGGGAAACTTGTCGGGAAGGTCGGCGGTGGAAGCCTCGGTGCAGTCCTTGGGGGTGCCGTGGGTAGTCTCGCCGGGCCAGTTGGGACCGGTGCAGGCATTGCCACTGGCTATCAGATTGGCGGAACTCTCGGCGGCGAACTCCTCGGCGGGGCCGCCAATGACATGGCTAAGCAGGTAACCGACTACACGCTCCCAAAAGAGCACGCGTCAGCTGTTGCAGATCTTCAGCAGAAATACCAGAGTCTCGAAGAGGAAGTAAAGGAACTGAAGAAACAGAGTCGTGATACCGGAGCAACTACTGACCCACTTGCTGCAGCAAAATCATCATGAAGGCATCAATCACTGCTGAAGACGATGAGTATATCGGCCTCAATGTGCTCGATAATGACAGTGAACTACACGATCTGACGTTAAAAAAAGCATCTGGTACAATTGAGTTCCACGAAGCGGATAGCTATCCAAAAAAAGAAAATAGAAGTGATGAACAACAAGAGCGAGTCAATCAGGCCTGTCGGTTCGCTCAATATTACGTTTTCACTGAACACGGCTACGATACCATTCCTGCTCCAGAAAATCCAGTTCGAATCGACGCCGTCCGTCAAGTGATTAACGCGATGGATCGTGCCGAATTTGAGGAGCTGTTTGGCGATCTCTACCAGCAACTCGAGTTCGAAGAGGGGAGTGGAACCTCGCCTGCGATGACCGTTCCGCCGAACGCGACTGATCCCTGCATCTACTGCAAGAACATCTATCTGGGTATAGACCCGCTGGAAACCGACCTTGGGACACAGCTCGCGTCGAAACATGACCTCGACGTTACGCAGTCGGCAGTCGAGATCGATCTTACCGACGTGTCCCAGTCGGAACTCGAGTCGTGGGGAGAGTTTTCCGGTAAGTTCGCTGCGCGGGCCACTGATGCGGACCTCGACTTCAGTGACGCAGCATATATCGACGAGACGTCGCAACTCTATGTCAAATACCCCGATGGTTCGCAATTAGCGGTCGTTGACGATCACCTCGCTCCGGCGGCGCGCGACCCGGACTCTGTCATCGAACTGTTGCCGATCGACCCGCAGGATATCGAGTATTTCAAGTCCTTCATGGATCACTATCTGCGCTGTCAGATTCGGGATTCGTTCGTCGAGATGGGTGTCCACCCACCAGAGGAGTTTCAGGTAATCGGGATGGGACGATTCATGGCTGCCCGCGGCTACGACTATATCGACTTCTATCCGGAATTCCACAATCCCAACGCCAAAGCGTTCCACTAACAGCCGATGGAATACACAACGTGACTGTTCACCTCCCTACCCGTAATTCGATCAATCATCTGGGGTTTCGATTAGTACGCCGAACTGAGCAGTCTCCCAATGCCGATCGGAAAGCACGTCAGTTCGCCACGTTCTGCCTGAAAAGGGGAGACAATGCCCCGGAGTCGTCGGGCTGCTTCCAGCGGTTGCCGCTCGAGGAGGCGGAGGACCAGTACGGGATGTCGATTCTAGATGAAAAGACGCTGTTCGAGTTACAACGCCTCGAGGCGTCGAATCCGATCGCGGTCCACGAGTGGATCGAGGAGGGAATGACCGTCGAGGATATGGGCGTTCCGCAAACGATCGATGCGTTTCGGAAACGGCAGGCCGAGCGGCCTGAGGACGTCCCCGACGATATCGAACGCCGGAACAAATGTTCGCTCCAGCGAAGCGAGAAGGCTGCCAGCGACACGGGTCCGGCTGGCAACGCCGGTGTCCCTAACCCGGTCCGGGACGTGATTCAGTCGAACGGTCAGCCGCTGGATGACGGTATCCAGCGGGCGATGGAAGAGCGGATGGACGATTCGTTCGGCGACGTGCGGATCCACGCCGACGCAACCGCAGCGAAGGCCTGTGAGGCGATCAACGCGCGGGCATTCACTGTGGGGAATCACATCGCGTTCAATCACGGCGAGTACGATCCCGAATCGCCGGAGGGGCAGCATATTCTCGCCCACGAGTTAGCCCACGTCCGCCAGCAGACTGGGGCCGATATCAGCATGATGCCTCAGGAGGAGAGCGGGTTGGAAATCGATCCCGATCCGAACCTCGAGCGCGAGGTCGAAGAGGGTCCCGTAACCATACACTATCTCATTAGCTAATTTTGCAATAGATTAGCTCAAAACCATTAAGTGATTCTCTTATAACATTATACTAAGACCGTGTACTTCAGTATCGATGTGGGAGCGGGTGACGAATCGACCATCGATGCGTACGACCAGCGATTCGGCGAGCCGTGATCGGGAATACCGACGACCTCGAGCGTGAGACGGCGTTGCGGGAGATCAGCGTGACCGGCCGGCCGACGGGCGCGGACGAGTCACTGGCCGGTGAACCGGCCGATCAGCCGACGGTCGCTCGACTCCAGCCCAGCGTCACGTCTATCGCGACGCTGACGCCCGACCGATTGGCGGGCGGATTCGGCCTCAGGATCGCGCGGAAACGGAGTCCGATCGAGTTGTCGTTTCTCTCGCCTGCCATCGCTCCGTCCGACGGTGAACCGGTGGACGAGTCGGAGCTATCGATCGTGTCGCCATCACCGTTCGCGCGGCGAGACGATTGCGACGATGCGTTCACGTACCTCACGCAGTCCGGTCGATCGAGCCGTGGTTCCCAGTCCGAGGAGTCGGTCGGGACGATGCCCGAATCGGCCACTCAGCCGACGGCAGAGAGTGTGTTTCGGTCAACGAGTCGTTCTCATTTCCGCCAGCCAGCGTCGTCGGATCTCGACCGGCCGGCGTCCCGTGTGCGAGACGGTCTCGCACACCGGAACGGAACCCGCTGCCCGCCGGAGAGCACTCGCCGGCGAAGCGATACCGAGTCGGCAAGCGGTGTTCGGTCGGACACTGACGCGAGCGCCTGGAGACCGGTCTCGGGACTGACGCCCGATCGATCGGAAGGGGTAGACGAAGACCGAACACGGCAACGGAACGTCGAGGACCGATCGCGACGACGGGACCGCCGCTCGCGGACGGCTGCAACACGGATAACGTGGGCGGACGCGATCACTGAACGGACTGCTCCCGACTCCAGTGCTTCCGACGGTCGCCGTTCTGCGGCCAGGTCCGACGCGGGTACCTCGGGTAGTCGCTCCTCGAGTCCCATAGAGCCGTTCGAACGCGAGAGGCCGTCACGACTCATCTCGGAGCGATCGGTCGAGCAGGCGACACCGAACGTGACGACGGCTTCACAACCGGTCCCCGCCAGTAGCGGATCCGGGTCGTCACCGGCGCTCGTTACTCGAACTGTCCCGTCGGCCGACGACTCCGCGGGTCCGCCGTCCGATCCGTTCGATACCGGGCACCGTCCGGTCCACCGGTCTGGTACGGATGGTCGCCGGCTGCCGGCATCGGACGAGAGCCGACAGACGATGAGCCGCGGCGACTCGTCGATCCGTGACGTGCGGCCGAGCCGAGACGGTGTCGAATCCGGAATCGACGCACCGACCGATACCCGGATCTCGGCGCTCACCAGTTCCGTGACTGGTTCGAGCCGGCCGTTGCAGCTGTCGTGGATCCGGCGAGATACGCGGTCCCGAACCCGGACCGCGCCGAACGGCCGCGATAGCGATTATCAGTCTGTCCCGTCGTCTCGCCGAACCGAGTCCGAAACCACATACGCTGGGCCGTCTCCGATTCGAGCGGCCTCGAGGCCGACCGCTGTGCGATCCGATACCGCGATCGATCCGGCAGTCGAGTCGAAGAGGAGCCGCCGTCTCACCGAAACGAATCCGATTAATCGCCTCGAACGGACGGAGGCCCGACGGGGAGGAACTCGTTCACGGACCGGGGTCGTCGGTCGAGAACCGAAGCGGCGTGTGGCGTTTCGTGACGGTTCCCGCGATGATCGATCGGGCAGCCAACGGTCAGTCGATACCGCCAGCACTACCGACTCCGACGGTCGCAATCGGATGGGCCGGTCGCTCGGCCGCGACCGGAACGGCGACGTCGTTACGCCGTCGGTTGTCTCAACTCAACCTTCCGCACGCGCTTCATCATTCGACGAGCGAGTCGATTTCGATTCAGCACGCAGTCGGCCGCAGTCGACCGAACCGGAGGCAGTCGAGCCGACCAGCATCAGTGCGGACCATCGGCCGTCCGGTCCCGACTGGGATCGAGTGGCCGAGGTCCGGTCGCAGCCGGCACATCGTCACCGGTCGACGCCGATCACGATGGTTACTGATCGGATTCCACGCCAGTCGCGGATGACGCCGACTGCCACACGTCTCGCGACTGCCCCGCAACGAGCAGTACCGCAGCGTTCACCACCGCTGGAGCGATCGACCGACGCTCGTGGATCGGGAGCAGTCGGGGAAGGAGGTCAGCCGCGGTCGACGGCGACCGGTCGTCGATCCACCGCGTCTCAGAAGTCGATCGCCAGCCAGTCATCTCCTCGGTCACAACGGGGACTCGAAGCGGACTCTACTCCGACATCGAGTCCTCCAGCGTCGCCCCCGTCGACGACGAACTCCGTCGGCGTGTTCAGCGACGGCCGGACTGGAATCAGTGTCGGCGTCACGTCGGCCGAACGCGTGAGTTCGGCGGGATCGCCCGTCCGCGCGTTCTCGAGCAGTCAGTCGGCCGACGATGGGCACACCGCCCCCGATTCCGGTAGCGGCATCGCTGTCGCCGATCCTCATACGGTCCAATCGCAGGTCGGCCACCAACCCCGCGTCTCGTCGTCTCGATCCGTCGATCAAGGGGATAGACCGGTGTATTCGGACCACGCCTCCGTTAGCGACCGTCGTTCGGCGGGGCTCGCGACCGGCGTACGGTCGGATCGCCACCGATCGGAACCCGTACTCTCTCGCTACTCGGCCGCGGCGGTACACTCGGGAATCGACGAGATGGGAGCGTCGGAGCGCGCCCGGCGGGTCCGTGGTCCGTCGTCGACACAATCCGAACGGGGGCCGTCGCCTTCCCGCTATCGAGCCGAGGACCACACGCCCGTCGCACTGACGGCGAGCCGATCGAGTGCGGAAGAGACGGCCGATCGAGGCACCGCCGAAGCGTTCGGACCAACTCGCATTCGTTCAGCGGCCGGGAACGCGTCCCCACGTCCGTCGACTGCGACCCACATCGACAGCGCCGGGTCGGATCGATGGAAGTCGAGGCCTGCCGGGAGCGATCGCCTCTCGAACGGACCGGACGCTGGTCCAGCACCGGTACAGTCGCTAGACACTGACGATTCACGCTCGTCGCGAGTGCCCACGCGTCTCGGTTCGCTCCGTTCTATCGCGGCCGCGGGAGTGGCCGAACGAGCGATTGATAGCACCGCTGACGCTCCTCTCTCGAGGCGGGAGTCGACGGAGTCACCAGAAACGCGGTCGATGGAGCCACGAGGACTGCAGCTGACGGTCCACGAACCGGAACGTGTCGACCGTTCGCAACGGGGAAGCGGGGCCGCGACCGACTCCAAAGCGACCGTGGGAGCGGCCCGCTCGTCGCGGCCCGATTCCACGACTGCGGACGCTCCTGCTGTGGAATCTCGGACGCCATTCAGCGACGCTCGAACGAGCGGCCGCTCTCTCGAACGCGGCCACGCGAGCGCGGCGCCAGGAGCGATGACCGCCACGCCTGTGACGGTGGCGAACGTTCACTCTCCGACCGTGCCGTCTCATCCGGTCTCCCGTACGCGTCGCGAATCCACCTCTGCCGTCGAATCGGCAGTCGAATCCGAGTCGCGTCGATCCGAGCCGACCACGGTGCACCGCGACCGATCGGATTCGAATGCGACCGGATCGATCCCTCGGATGCCGGTGCTCCGACTGGTCTCCGACCATCGCTCGTCTCCCAGTCCGACTGACCCGACGACTGCATCGGGATCCTCGAGACCGACCCCGTCGCGCTCGACGCATGGTTCGAGAGGAGCGAACCCGACCGTTGCGGTCGGCGTCACGGAGTCGAACCGGGCCCCAAGTGATCCGTTATCGGGTGTCTCGAGCCGCGGTGAACCGGCACAGGATGTCTGGAACGAGGACGGTCGCTCGCATTCTCAGACACCCGAAGTGACGGCCGGGACGAGTGACCCGCCTCGGACGCGGGGCGAGGGGGCAGAGGAGGCGTGGCCCACACCGTCCCGGGGATCCGGCTCGGTGACTCGACGGACGGTCGATTCGGTCGCGGACTCGACGTCGACACCCACGAGGGGTGCGTCGCACACGGGACTGTCGTCGAGCACGCCGGGAACGAGCTCTCAGCGCGGCGATCGATCGACCGATATCGATGATCGCGTTCGGAAGCCCACGGACGGGGCGACGCCGCGAGCGCCTCCGACGATCACTGCCGTGTCGCCGTCTCGAGCCACTGCGAATCCTCGCGGGACGGCTCGGTCGGACTCGACCGCGTCGGAGCCTCGATCAGACTCCGAACCGGCGTTCGGTGGCCGTACAGTCGCCCTCCGATACCGATCGCCGACGGTGACCGATTCGACCGAATCGCGGCCGTTCCCGTCGCGAGATAGTGACTCGCCAAGCACTGAATTCGATCGCGGTCGCTCCTCTCGCGCTTCGCCGACGGCGGCGAATCCGCGAGGCCCTCCGTCGATCTCCGGCGGTCGTCGCACTCGTTCTCACCGGCCGATTTCCGGACGGAACGGTGGCGGGTCCGCGTCACGTGACGGCTCACGGGATCGGCCCGGTACCGAGTCGGACATGCGATCGACGGCGTTCGATTCGCCGGCGGCAACTGATCCGTCCTCGAGACACCGTCTCTCGACGAACCGGGAAATCGACATTACACCGGTTCTCTCTCCGTTGCGCCCCCGATCGGCTCGAGGGGGCGTCGGAACGGACGCGACCCCGACGACCGAGTCGGATGCAACCTCGACGACCGACTCGGACACGACCGTAGCAGCCGGGACGAGCGGAGTCGCGACGACGCGTGCGATACAGTCGGATCGACGCACGTCGCTTTCGGTCCTCCGGACAACGGCGTCCGGTCAATCGGATCAGACCCACGAGGACCGTCAGTCGGTCCACACTGCCTCGAGTGCGCGGAATGGGTCCGTCTCTCCGTCCGACCAACGGCCGTCGCGACCGCCGACCGTCGCCGTCCGTTCGGGGTCACCGCCCGAGCGGTCCGACGCGCCAACAGCGCGTCGAGAGCGAGACCCCGTCGGTGCCGTCGACTCGAGGCGAGATCACGTCGCCGCTCCCATCGATGCCGGTAACGAGAGTGATCGTACCGGCGGTACCGAACCGACCACCGCCGCGTCGATTCGACCGTCGATCGCGGACGCAGCCGCCAGTAGACGTCGACTGCTCGAGTCACGACTCGGAACGCGTCGGCGACCGCCGACGGGAAGTTCTGTGGCAGACGGATCGCCTGCCGGGGCGAGACGCGGTCGCAGTGAGATCGGTACCCCGTCGCTTTCGCTCCGAACTCGGGACCACGTGAGGGAACCGACGGCGGACGCGTCGGTTTCGTCGGCTTCACCGGAACAGTCTCGAATATCGACCGCCGATCGACAGAATAAACCAACAACTAATACAATTGAATCAATAGGTGGCGACACGGGTGTGAACGGGATGCAAACGAGCGCAGCGTCAGACCGGCCGTCGTTGACCTACCGCCGTTCGTCGACGACGGACGCGCCGACCGTCGACCGGGATGGACCGAACCGACCGAACGCGGACCCACGTGGTTCGACGAGTGCATCGAGCGACGCGTCTCGAGACCCGACACCGAATCGTGCGATGTCGATGCGTGATTCCGGTCGCGAGCGCCGTCAATCGTCGGCTGGGATGGATGCAGGCGGTGACCGGATGCGATCCGGGTTCGGTTCGGCGAGGCGTTCCGAACCGAACTCGGGACCGGCCCAGGGCGGGTCGTCAGTCGATCACGGCGTGGGATCGAGACCGAGCGACCGACGACGGTCGTCGGCCGATCGACCCGAGCGGTCGCCGGATCGGCGGTCGGAGCCCGCACGCGGTCACGCGCCCGATTCGGACCGCCACAGTCGGAACCGCTTCGATGGCGTCGACCTGTCGTCCGGGGCGGATCCGCGGTTCGACGCCGACGTCGATCGCGCCGTTCAGGAACTCTACCGCAAACTCGAGCGGAAAATCAGGGTCGAGCGCGAACGGAGGGGACTGTAGATGAGCGGCGGCGGCAAACTCGAGAAAGCCCAGATCATGATCCTCAACGGGAAACAGAAGGGCGAAACGATCGACTGCAAGTTCAACCCGAACGCCTACACGCTCGAGAAGAGCGTCAACTACGGCGAACTGAAGGCGACCGGCTCGGGGGCCTCGATCATGCAGTTCGTCGACGGGAACGCGGAGACGCTGTCGATGGAGCTGTTTTTCGATACGAGCGACGAGCTGGATTCGAACGGGTCGCCCGACGCGGAGCGGGTCGACGTCCGCGAGCGGTACACGAAACACATCGATACGCTGCTATCGGTCGACGGCGAGTTACACGCGCCACCGGTCTGTCGGTTCGTCTGGGGTGACGGAATCGACTTCACCGCGCTGGTCCAGCGTGCGAACAAGCAGTTCACGAAGTTCCTGCCGAGCGGTGTCCCCGTTCGGGCCCGAGTAACCGTCTCGTTCATGGAGTACAAGACGGCCGATTACCACAAATCGGAGGTCTCGCCGGAGTCGACGGACAAGACGAAAGTCTGGACGGTCACCGACGGGGACACCCTCTGGCTGATCGCTGCCGAGGAGTACGGCGACTCGTCGCACTGGCGAACCATCGCCGATCACAACGACGTCGAGGACCCCCGCGCGATCGAGGCGGGCGACAAACTCGAGTTACCGCCGCTGTAGCCATGAGTACCGGAACGAACATTCAGCCGCGCTACTCGCCGCGGTTCAAAGTCGACGTCGGCGATACGAAGTTCCAAGAGCCGGGCGGCCGAATCGCCGATCTCGTCGTCGAGACGACTCTCGACGGCGCTGATCGGTTCTCGTTCACGCTGAACTTTCCGTTCGACGAGGAACTCGGCGAGTTCAGCGGTCTGACCTGGGACGATTTCGCGGTGGGGACGGACGTCGAGATCGCGATGGGATACGGCGGTGACGGGACGCTGACTCCGCTGTTGACCGGTTCGATCCGGTCGATCGACGCCGAGTTCACGACCGATCGGGGACCGTCGGTCACGATTTCGGGCTACGGCCTGCTCTGGGAGCTCATGCAGGGGACTCGATCGGACTCGTGGGCGGAGGAGACGGTCGGGACGGCCGTCGAGGACGTGCTGTCGTCGTACCCGTTTTCGACGGTCGACGTTTCGGACGCGTCGATCAAACGCGAAAAGCTGATTCAGGACGGCCAGAGCGATTACCGGTTCGTCCAGCAGTTGGCCGAGACCTACGGGTTCGAGTTCTATGCCGAGCGGGACACCGTCCGCTTTCGTCCGCGCTCCGCGAAAGGGGACGGCGACGGTCCGGTCGCAGAACTGTGGTACGGCGAGGCGCTGCACGATTTCTACGCGGAGATCACGCGGCGGACACAGGTCGACGAGGTCGAAGTCCGGAGTTGGGACGAACAGAACAAATCCGAGATCGTCGCGACCGCCGGCAGCACGAACGCGAAATACAAGGAGGTTTTCAGAGTACAAGCCATGTCACGGGACGAAGCGAAACGGGTTGCCGAAACGAAGTTGAACCGATTCTCCGACGGCGTCATCACCGGCCACGGTGAGGCAGACGGCACTCCCGAAATCAGGGCCGGCAGCGTCATCACTCTCGCGGAACTGGGGAGCCGATTCTCCGCGGATTACTACGTCACCGAAGCGACCCACCGGATGGGGAGCGCCGGTTATCGGACGTCCTTCGAGGTAACGGAGGTATCCACGTGAGACCCTCCGGATTCATCGACGACGGCGGTGCAGACGACGGCAGTATCCGCGGCGTCGCCGTCGGCATCGTGACGGACAACGAGGATCCGAAAGATCTCGGTCGGGTAAAGCTCCGGTTCCCGTGGCGCGACGCCGACGACGAGAGCCACTGGGCGCGGATCGCGACCGAGATGGCCGGCGACGGGTATGGGAGCTACTTCCTGCCGGAGATCGACGACGAGGTACTGGTCGCGTTCGAGAACGGCGATATTCACAAGCCATTCGTCGTCGGGTCGTTGTGGAACGGCGAGCAGAAACCGCCTCAGACGAACGGCGACGGGAACAACGACGTCCGCGAGGTGCGATCCCGGAGCGATCACGTGATCGCGTTCGACGACGCCGACGACGGCAGCATTACGGTTCGGACGACCGGCGGCAACGAGATCGTGATCGACGACTCGGGGAGTTCGGAGACGATCAGAATCCGCGACGAGTCGAACGATAACAGCATCACGCTCGATTCCGCCAGCGGTACCGTCGCGATCGACGCGACGTCCGAGATCGAACTCTCGGCGTCGACGATCTCTCTCGACGGAAACTCGGTGGAGATCACGGGGAAGAGCGGCATCAAGATAAAGGGGAACGGTCCGATCGACGTCGATAGCAAGGCGAAGCTCGCGCTTTCCGGATCGATGATCAACGTCGACGGGACCGGGATGGTAAAAGTTAAAGGGAAACTAATTACCTTGAATTAAACGAGAAACAGATGCAACCAGCAGCCAGACTCGGCGACCAGACGGCACACGGAACGCCGCTTACCGGGACCGGCAGTCCGAACGTTCTGATCGGGAAGCGGCCTGCGTGGCGAGCGCTGGCCGACGTGCACACGTGTCCGCTCGTTTCCGGGACCGTGCCCCACGTCGGCGGCACCGTGACCAAGGGGAGTACGAGCGTCTTGATCAACAAGATGCCCGCCGCGCGAATGGGCGATACCATCGTCGAGAGTGGGCCACCGAACACGATCGCGAGCGGGTGCTCGACGGTCATGATCGGCTGAACGATGTCCGACGAATTCCTCGGAACCGGTTGGGCGTTTCCGGTAGAGACGGATGCTCGCGGCTCGGTTCGGACGTCCGAGGCCGAGGACGACATTCGGGAATCGATTCGGATCATCCTCGGAACCGCCAAGGGAGAGCGGGTGATGCGACCCGAATTTGGCTGCGAGATTCACGATCACGTCTTTTCGGCCGCCACGCCGGCGACGCTAAACCTCATCGAGAGCAGCGTTCGCGAGGCGCTCGTCCAGTGGGAACCCCGGATCGATATCGAGGACGTCGACGCGCGAACGGACGACGAAGCGCCGAACAAGGTCCTTATCGAGATCGAGTACCGGGTCCGAACGACGAACAGCCTCTCGAACATGGTGTATCCCTTCTACATCACGGAGGGCGACGGATGAGTCAGCGGCCGACCATCGATGACAGGGATCGAGAGGAACTGTACGACGAGTTACGGGCCCTCGCGGATCAGTACACCGAGTCGTGGGATCCGTCGACGGACGACAACGCTACGGTCCTGTTGCGGATCTTCTCCCAACTCGGTGTCGACGTCATCCGGCGGCTGAACGACGTTCCCGCGAAACACCGGATTGCGTTCCTCGACGCGCTCGGATTCGACAGACGACCGCCACAGGCCGCCCGACTCCCGTTGACGTTTCGGGTGTCGGCCGATATCGATCGCAACGTCACGATCCCGGGCGGGACACAGGCCGTCGCGGAACCGAGCGATGGGCCCGACCAGACGTTCGAGATTCCACAGGACGACGGGTTCGAAGCGACCGGTGCGTCGCTGACGGACGTGGTCGCCGTCGATCCGTCCGCCGATCGAATCGTCGACCACGGCGACGTTCGAACCGCCGCGGAACCGGTCGAACTGTTCACGGGGGAGAACGTTCAGGAGCACGTCCTCTATCTGGCCCACGGTGATCTGCTGACTCTCGAGGCGGGATCGCCGATCACGATAACGGCCGAGACGGCCGCAGCGACCGACGGCACCGTCCTCGAAACCGACGCCGTCTGGGAGTACTACGGCGAGGAAGACGGGGCGGAGGGATGGCACCGACTCGAGGAGTGGGCCGACGACGAGTCGGCCGACGACGATATCGGGCTCGAGGCGCTTCGGGAACGACTTCAGGCTCCCGCTTCGCGACCCGGCGAGGGCGACCGGCTCGAGTTACGGTTTCGACTGCCGGGAACGCCGGTCGAACACGCGGTCGACGGCGTCGAGAGCCGATGGCTCCGGTGTCGGATCGATGGTGGCGACCCCGATCCCGAGGCGTTCTCGCTGCGTCTGGGCTCGATCTCGGCCAGCGTCGGCCGAGATCCGAGCGAGGACGGTCTCGCTCCCGATTCGTTGCTTTCGAACGACGTCCCGCTCTCGACGGCTAACGAGGGGGACGTTCGGCCGCTCGGTCGGCTGCCACAGCCGCCGGCGACGTTCTACATCGCCTCCGAAGAGGCCTTTACCAAGCGGGGTGGGATCGTCGAGGTACGGTTCGATCCGCCCACCGAACCCGATTCGGATGCAAATGCGGACGCCGGAGCCGCCGTGATCGACGCCGACACGCTCGAGGAGATCGACGTCGATGTCGACGAGGACGGCGAGGGCGCAGCGGCGACCGAGGGTGTCGGGGTGCTCGGCGGCCCGCCGGAACTCTCCTGGGAGTACTGGACGGGCAGCGGTTGGAACCGACTGACCGTTCTCGAAGACGAGACGAACACGCTCCGGCGGGCCGGTCGCGTCCGATTTACCGTTCCCGAGGACATCCAACCGACGGCGGTGTCCGGCCACGAAAACGTCTGGGTCCGCGCCCGACTGGTCAGCGGGAACTACGGACAGCCGTCGTTCGGCGTCACCGACGCCGGCACCCGGGGATCGGTCGTCAATTCGCCCGATCCGCCGCGCTTCGGCGACGTGTCGCTCCACTACGACCGCGGAATGCAACCGTTCGAGTCGATTCGGACGCGGAACAACGCCGCTATCAGCGGCGACCTTACGGCGCGGGAATCGCCGGTCTCACCGTTCGACGAGTTGCCCGAGGACGCGCAGACGCTGTATCTCGGATTCGACGGGGCGCTCCGAAACGGTCCGCTCACCGTTTTCGTCCCGATCGAGGACGTCACCTATCCGCGATCGTTCGACCCCGGAATGCGCTGGGAGTACTGTGCGGATCCCGACGCCGACGAGTGGTCGAAGCTCATCGTCCAGGACCGGACCGGCGGCTTGACCGAGCGCGGCATCGTCAGGCTGACCTTTCCCGAACCGACGACCGCGTTCGATCGCTTCGATCGGCATCGCCACTGGATCCGAGTCCGGGTCACTCAAGACGAGTTCGATCGTCGATCCGACACCGACTCGCGGTCGGCGCGATCGACCACCGAGAGCGAGCAGTCTCGAGATCGGACGACGGCCCCGCCGACCCTCGACGGACTGTACCCGAACACGCAGTGGGCCTACAACACCCGAACGATCGAGGACGAGGTCCTCGGCTCGAGCGACGGCTCACACGAGCAATCGTTCGCGTGTGCGCACGCACCGGTCATCGACGTCGACGTGTGGATCGACGAATCCGAGACGTTGTCCACCAGCGAACGGCGCGACCTCATCGCGGAGCGGCCCGACGACGTTCGGCGCGTCACCGACGCGAGTGGCGACGTGACGGAGTGTTGGATCCGATGGCGACAGGTCTCGGATTTTCTGGAGTCGGCGTCGACGGATCGCCACTACGCCGTCGACAGGATCGACGGGACCGTCAGCTTCGGCGACGGAAACCGGGGTCGAATCCCGCCGGCCGGACAGGCAAATATCACGGTCACGTACACGACCGGCGGCGGGCGCGACGGAAACGTCGCGGCCGACACGATCACCGACTTGCAGAGTTCGATCTCGCTCGCGGAGGACGTTTCGAATCCGAAGCCCGCTGACGGCGGCGCTGACGCCGAATCCATGGATGCGCTGGTCGAACGTACGACGAACCAACTCAAACACCGCGGCCGTGCAGTCACGCCGACCGACTACGAGCGAGTGGCGAACGCGGCGTTTCGCGAACTGTCGAAAGTCAAGTGCGATCCGGACGGGGACGCCGCCGGCGTCACTCTCCTGATCGTTCCCCATGCGCGGCGGGAGAAACCGGTCCCGTCGATGGAGCTCAAACAACGCGTTCGCGAGGCGGTACGCGACCGCGCGCCCGCCTCGCTCGTCGAGTCCGAGACGTCCCGAATCGTCGTCCGCGGGCCGAACTACGCAGAGGTATCGGTCTCGGTCATGGTGGACACTGCCGACAGTACGAGCGTCTCGTCGCTCAAAGGCACCGTCGAACGACGACTCGACGAGTTCCTGCATCCCCTCGACGGGAACGGGGACGAGGGGTGGGCCTTCGGCGAGGCTCCCTCGATGGACGCGCTGACCGAAATCGTCGACGGAGCGGATCACGTCGCCGACGTGGTCGAACTCGGAGCGACGATCGACGTCGGCGGTGAGCGATGCTCTCTATCCGAACACGAGACGGAGCCGCCGCTTCCGTCGGACGTACTCGTCTGTAGCGCCGATCACGACGTGACCGTCACGATGGGGGCGGATCACTCGTGACCGACGGATCCCGACCCGATCGTCGTCACCGACTGACCGACGGAGGTGATCGACGTGGGAATTGATCTCCCGGAACTCGACGACAGGACCTACGAGGAGATCCTGTCCGAGGCCACGAAACTCATCCCCGCCTACGCCGACGAGTGGACCGACGCCAACCCGCACGACCCTGGCATTACGATTCTCGAGGTGTTGGCTTGGCTGACGGAAACGTACGTCTATCAACTCGACAGAGTCACCGACGACCACCGCGAGAAGTATCTCGCGCTGATGGGCGAGCGTCGACGGCCGCCGACGCCAGCGTCGACGCGCCTGCGGCTGTCCCTGCCGGCCGACGCAGCGTGGGCCCGCGTCCCCGCCGGGACGCAGTTCTCGGTCACTGACGCCGACGACGCCGACGCGAGCTACCGGTTCGAGACCGACCACGCGGTCACGCTGACCGCGGCGACGCTCGAGCGGGTGCTCACCGTGACCGACAGCGGCCGGACCGACAACACGCACGCGAACCGGACCGACGGGATGTTCTACCGCGCGTTCGGCGACGACGTCGCCGCCGGCAACGCGTTCTATTTGGGGTTCGATACCGACCCGTTCGCTCACGCTCGAACGCTGACGCTGACCGTCAGCTATCACGACGACAACCTCCCGGAACCGGCGACCCACGGCTCGCTCGAACCGTCGTTCGATCCCTCCGTCGAACCAGTCTGGGAGTACCGCCGTGGGGACGACGACGCGTGGCGACAACTCGCAGTCGAGGGCGACGGCACGAACGCGTTCTATCGAGGCGGCCCGATCACGCTGGCCGTCCCCGACGACCGCTCGGCGACTGCAAGCGCCGCGGACACGCCCGACTCACCGGCCGCTGTCCGCTCCTCGGAGCGGACGTGGCTCCGCTGTCGGCTCGAGACGCCAGGACACGAAATCCCGCCGCAGTTCGACGCCATCGAACCGAACGTCGTGTCGGTCAGCCACCGCGTGTCGGTGACCGACGAGGAACTCACACAGGTCGGCCGCCTCGATGAGGCACCGGCGCTGGACGGCCAGACGTACGCCCTCGACCGATCGCCCGTGCTCTCCGCGACGGTGTTCGTCGACGGGGAGCGATGGCAGGTGATCCCCGACTTCGACGCCTCCGGACCCGACGATAGACACGTCGTCCTCGACCGCGAGGCGGGAACGATCACCTTCGGCGATGGGAATCGGGGCCGAGTTCCGCCCGCCGATGCCACCGTCGTCGCCGACTACGTCGCCGGCGGCGGCGAGGCGGGGAACGTTCCGGCCGCGACGGTCTGGCATCTCGCCGATCCCGACGTCTCGCTCGAGGGACCGGTCGACGGTACCGACATCGAGGCGGAACCGATGGCCGCCGCGACCGGCGGCGCTGCCGGCGAGACGATCGACGAGGCGCTCGACCGCGTGCGCCGCGATCGGCGAGTTCCCTATCGGGCCGTCACCGCCGACGACTATCGGTACGTCGCCGCGCACACACCCGGGCTCAGGATCAGCCGGACGACCGTCCTCGCGGAGGACGGCGAGATTACCGTCGTCGTCGTTCCCTTCGCGCCGCCCGACGTGGGGACGCCCGAACCGAGCGAGGGGTTCCTTCGTGCCGTCCGTCAGCACGTCGGCGACCGGAAACTGCTGAGCGATCAGGTCCGCGTCACCGGGCCTCAGTACGTCGGCCTCGAGGTCTCGGTCACCGGTCGTGCCAGGGCGCGATACGCCGGCGGCGGCCACGACGTCGCCGTTCGCACAGCGATCGAGGAGTTCGTCCATCCCCTGACGGGCGACGGGGGTGAGGGGTGGCCGTTCGGCGAGCCGTTACACCGTTCCGACCTGATCGATCGGATCGCGGAGTTAGACGTGATCGACCGAGTCAGCGATGTCTCCGTCGTCGCCCACGGCGGTGCGACGATCGACGATGGCACCGTCCGGATCGACGAGACCTCGCTGTTCGTCGTCGAAGACGTGACGACGGACCTCTCGGTCCGAACCGACTCGGCCGACGGGGGTGCCTGACTCGTGGACTTTTCGTACGCGACGACGACGAGTACCGCGGACTGGCGGGAGTGGGTCGGCCGGAACGTCGACGTCCGCGAGGAGGGGATCGGGCTGGCGACGACGACCGCCATCGAACGGTCGACGATCGAGGCGGATGCCGTCGACGTGGCGATGGACTCGAGCGGCGATCTGTACACGCTCCGTTCGACGGGGGCGCTCTACCGACACGATCCGACGGCGGACATCACGCAACGCCTGTGGACCCGCTCCGGCGGTACCGTTGACGATCCGCGTGCGGTCTGTGTCGACGACGATCGGGCTTTCATCGCGGACGGGGCCGACGGCTCCATCACCGTCGTCGCACCGCGGCTCCAACGAACGATCGGCACTATCGAGACCGATACGACCGAGCCGACTCGGATCGCCCACGCCGAGGGCATCCTCTATCTCCTCGACGACGTCGGCCGCGTCCGAACCGTCGGCCGAGACGGCGGCCCCGAACTGACGATCGACTGGTGGCTCGTCGATCCGACCGATCTGGCCGTCGGTGCCGACGGTCGCGGATACGTCCTCGATCGTAACGACGGCGACCCGATCATCCGGTCGTTCCGGAGCGACGACGCCCACACGGACGACCAGTTCCCGATCACGGATGCCGAATTCGTCGCGGCGGGCAGTGCATTCTCCCCGACCGCGCTTTCGGTCGTCGACGAAACGCTCTTCGTCGCCGGCCGACTCGAGGACGGGACGCCGGCGCTGCTCGAGCGAGACCCCGAGTCGGGATCGTTCCGCGAACGACACCGGTTCGACCGTCCGTGTCGAACCCTCGTCGCTCGTCCCATTGCACCCGACGATCGGCGGGAACTGTACGCCGTCACCGGCCCGAACGGGTCCAGTCAGCTGCTCCGGGAGCGACAACGCCACGCGCGCCACCCGCGACGGGAGCGCCACGTCGGCGACGCGTTCCACCGATACGACTCCGGAGCGGACGGAACCGAGTGGCACCGCCTCGCCCTCGAACTCTCCCAGCTGACCGCGAGCACGCAGGTCCGGGTTCGTTATCTCGCTACGAACCGACCGACGCCAAGCGACGCTGAACTCGAGGACCTCGACGCAGTGCCGGCCGACGCGGCCGATTCCCTGCGCGATCTGGGCGTGACCTCCGTGTGGGACCTCGCTCGTCGGGACTCAGATCACCTCACAGCGGCCCTGTCGGACCGCGACCGGTCGGACGTGGCCGCGTGGCAGACCGCAGCGACCGACGCGCTGGCGGGACACGCCGACACTGAGTGGACGACCGTCGACTCGCTGAATCCCGACGACGTCCTCCTGCGAGACGCCGTCGGCCGATACCTGTTCGTCGCGCTCGAACTCGACGGGAGCCCGCGGTCGTCGCCGCGGGTCGACTCGATCACGGCGTTTTGCCCACGTCAGTCGTACCTCCGATACCTCCCGGAACTCTATCAGGAGGACGATCGGTCGGCCGCGTTCTTGGAACGGTACCTCTCCGTGTTCGAGTCCGTCTTCGCCGATATCGAGACCGAGATCGACGGGATCGGCCGCTACTTCGATCCCGAGGCCGTCCCGAGCGAGGCCCTCTCGTGGCTCGAGCAGTGGCTCGCGGTCGAGACCGACGAGAGCTGGCCGGAAGATGCGCGACGCGAACTGCTCTCGCGAGCACCGGAGCTGTACAAACGACGCGGCACGAAAGCAGGCCTCGAGTCGATGCTCGAGCTCTATCTCCGCCATTCCGGATCCACGACGCTTTCGTCGACATCCCTTTCGGACGATGACGGCTCTGACGGCGACGGGATGTCCGCAGACGCGGGCGGGCCGTCGGCACCGACGGCGACGGCCGACGGCGGCGACGGCACCGTCGGGGACACGCCATCGGGTCACCGACTGTTCTTCCTCGACGACGCTGATCTCGCGTGTATCGATCGCGATTCGGTCCGCCGTCAGTATCCCCTCTCCGCGTCCGGCGCGCAGTCCGTCGCCGTGTTCTGTGGCCCGTTCGAAACCGACGACGAGCGGGCCGCGATCGAGATGGTCGTTTCCTCGAGCAAACCGGCACACGTCGGCGCTGATGTCGTCGAAATCGACGACGAGCTTTCCCTCGAGGGAGACACGTTTCTGGGGATCAACAGCCGATTAACCGACCGCGAGTTCTCGCTCGGCGAGACGACGCTCGGTGAGGATACGGTGCTGGTCGATCGACCGGGAGCGGAGTAACGGCTCCGCCGCCGTCCCCCGCTCCCAAGGAATACCTACAGTATCCTTCAGCCCGTCTGTCCGAGTAATGGTCGTTGGAGATGTCACCACTGGCACGGACGTACTGATCGTCGGCGCGGGCCCCGCCGGCTACGTAGCCGCGATTCGCGCCGGCCAGCTCGATCTGGACGTCACGCTCGTCGAGAAAGACGCCTACGGGGGAACCTGCCTGAACTACGGCTGTATCCCGTCCAAGGCACTGATCACCGCGACCGACGTCGCCCACGAGGCCGCCTCCGCCGAGGAGATGGGTATCCACGCCGACCCCGCGATCGATCTCGCCGGGATGATGGACTGGAAAGACGGCGTCGTCGACCAGCTCACGAGCGGCGTCGAGAAACTCTGTAAGGCGAATCAGGTCAACCTGCTCGAGGGCACCGCACGATTCGCGGACGAAAACACCGTCCGCGTCTCCCACAGCGGCGAGGGGCAGGGCTCGGAGAGCCTCGAGTTCGAACACGCGATCGTCGCGACCGGCTCGCGTCCCATTCAGATCCCGAACTTCGAATTCGACGACGAACCCGTGCTGGACTCGAAACAGGCACTCGCGCTCGAGTCCGTCCCCGACTCGCTGGTCGTCGTCGGGGCCGGCTACATCGGCATGGAACTCGCGAGCGTCTTCGCCAAACTGGGAACCGACGTGACCGTTCTCGAGATGCTCGACTCGATCCTTCCGGGATACGACGACGACCTCAAACGCCCGGTGAAGCAACGGGCGACGGACCTGGGAATCGACTTCGAGTTCGGCTATACCGCGTCGGACTGGCACGACCGCGACGGCGAAGACGGGATCCGCGTCGTCGCAGAGCCGGCCGACCGGGCTGAAGCCGATGGCGGCGCAGAGCAAGTGGCGGACGAACGCCTCGAACTCGACGCCGAGAAAGTGCTCGTGGCCGTCGGCCGCCAGCCGGTCTCGGACACGCTCGACCTCGCGGACGCCGGCGTCGAGACCGACGACCGCGGGTTCATCGAAACCGATTCGCGCGCACGCACGAACGTCGATCACATCTTCGCCGTGGGCGACGTCGCCGGCGAACCGATGCTCGCTCACAAGGGCAGCGCGGAGGGGCAGGTAGCCGCCGAAGTGATCGCCGGCGAACCCGCAGCGATCGACTATCAGGCGATGCCCGCCGTCGTCTTCACTGACCCCGAAATCGCCACCGTCGGAATGACCGAATCCGAGGCCGCGGAGGCCGGCTTCGAGACCGTCACCGGTCAGTTCCCGTTCCGCGCCAGCGGCCGCGCGCTGACGACCGGCGACTCCGACGGCTTCGTCAAGATCGTCGCCGACGACGAGGACGGCTACGTCCTCGGCGCCTCGATCGTCGGCCCCGAGGCCTCGGAACTGATCGCCGAACTCGGCCTCGCGATCGAACTCGGTGCCACCCTCGAGGACGTCGCCTCGACGGTCCATACACATCCGACGCTCTCCGAGGCGGTGATGGAGGCCGCGGAAAACGCGCTCGGCCACGCGATTCACACGCTCAATCGATAACGAGAGCACTGCTCGTCGGACGTAACCCTGCCTGTCCGTCTACGCGAACCACGTGCCGTGGCGCACGCTGGACCACGGTGAGCCATCGGCGAACCGTGGTCCGACCCCGTGCGAGGGATGAGTGAACGAACGAAGTGAGTGAACGAGTCGGCTGGGGAGGGCGTGGTTTTCTCCGTATTCTTGCGAGCGAGTGTGCTAGCTCTCGAGTGGACGAACCGGAGTTACACCGCCAACTCTCCTCTCGTGGACCCGTGCCTTTTCCGTCTCCTCACTGTACGTACAGCGAGTACGCGATCACGAGAAACCCGGCCAGTACGAGCAGACTCTCGAGCAAGATCCCCGTCACGAGTTCGACACCGAGCAGTTCGTACAACATTCCGGCGAGCACCAGGCCGAGCGTGACGAGGCCGAATCCCGCTGTCAGATACCCCAGCGCAGGCTGTCGGGTTCGACGATACGCCTTGAACGCGAAGTACGTAATGATGCCCCCGACCACGAGTACGAGCGTCTTGACGACGGCCAGCGCGAGCATCGTCTCGGCCGAACCGGCGGGAAATGGATTCATGTTTCCTTTCGCACCTCCGACCACAGCTCCGCGAGCCGTTCGTCCGCCGTCCGCGCCGGCCGGTCGATCTGAACCGTCAGCGACCGATCCTCGTCCAACCCGAGCGTGATCTCGTCGAACGCGATCGAGTACTTGCTCGCGTGATGGCCGTCCTGTCGAATTTCGGTCGACTCCTCGAGCAGCGTCGCTTCGGTCAACAGCTCGAGTTTCCGGTACAGCGTCGACTGTGGGATCTCACACCGCTTCGATAGCTCCGACGCGGTCATGGGTTCCTCGAGCTTGCGGATGATCTCACGGCAGTCGGGATCGTCCAGCGCAGAGCAGATCTCCTCCGCCGCCGGCGTCGACTCCGAAGCGAACGGGTCCCGGACCATTCGTCTCCCCCTTGCAACGCACGTGGTTTATCGGCATCGATGCGTTCTCCCCGCTCGTCGATCCGCGACACGAAGCCTTCTTGCGCGTGCACGCTCGAGTGCGAGCACGCGGGTATCATTCGGTCCGACTCCCTACAAGGGTGGGATGACCGGCCGACCTCCGCCCGCGTGACATTCTCGAGACGGAGCTTTGGCTCACTCGACTGACTATCGATTTATTAGTGACAACGGTACTATCTTCCCGCGGAAAACTGTGCCACGGTATCGGGTTCCGATGTCGATCTCGTCCGACGGCCTTATCTGTTCACCCGGCCTTCGACAGTAATGCGAACGACGTGGCGCACTCCGTCACGTTCCCTCCGGCCGCGACCCGGCACGGAGGTAGGCATCATATCCACCCTCGCGACGAGAACGG